>JAZQAP010000666.1:0-16577 GCA_045545275.1 Thermoguttaceae bacterium
GTTTGCAATGTTTGCACAAACGGCGCGCCAACCGCTGCGCCATAATCCCTTCGACCGTCGTCCCGACCAAGAACGGTTCGACGCCCATGTCGATCATACGCGTGTAAGCGCCCGCCGCGTCGTTCGTGTGGAGCGTGCTGAAGACCAAGTGCCCGGTCATCGACGCTTGAATCGCGTTTTCCGCCGTTTCAAAGTCGCGGATTTCCCCGACGAGAACGACGTCCGGGTCGTGGCGCAAAATCGCGCGCAAACTCGCCGCGAACGTCAGACCGACTTTCGCGTGAACCTGAATTTGGTTGATGCCGTTCAGCTGGTACTCGATCGGGTCTTCCGTCGTGATGATCTTCGTCGCTTCCGACTTAATCTCGTTCAACGCGCTGTAAAGCGTCGTCGTCTTCCCGGAACCGGTCGGGCCGGTAACCAAAATGATGCCGTGCGGGAGCGAAATCAACTTCCCGAACGTTTGGTAGACGTCTTCGTCCATCCCGATCCCGCGGAGCGTAAAGTTCATGCGGTCTTTGTCGAGAATACGCATAACGATTCCTTCGCCGTGAAGCATTGGAATGATCGAAACGCGGAGGTCGACTTCGCGGTCGGAAACCTTAATCTTAATACGACCGTCTTGCGGAATCCGCTTTTCGGCGATGTTCAGGCGCGCCATAATCTTCAAACGGCTGACGATCGCCGATTGGAAACGGTTGATTTCCGGCGGCGTCGGCTGCGTTTGGAGGACGCCGTCGATGCGGTACCGGATTTTCATCCCGGTTTCCTGCGCCTCGATGTGAATGTCGCTCGTGCCGGATTCGATCGCTTCGGACAGAATGTCGTTGACGAGCCGAACGACCGACGCTTCCTGCGCCATCGCCGCGTCGCCGCTTTGGTCCCAGTCGACGTCTTCGAGAACTTCGACGTCCTCCGTTTGCTCCATCAAGCCGTCGATCGTTTCCGCGCCGACGCCGAGACGCGACTTGATCAGTTTCGCCAATTCGCTCGGAAGAACGAGACCCGGAACCGTCGGAAGCCCGGTCGCGGCGGAGATTTCGTCGATCGGCGAAAGGTCGAACGGATTGCTCGTCGCGACGAGGAGCGAGCCGTCTTTTTGCCGTCCGAGCGGGAAAACGTTGCGGCGGTGAACGAGTTTGATCGGGAAATTTTCCAGCACGTCGCTCGGAATCTCCGATTTCGCGACGTCGACGACCGGAACGCCGAGTTTCGCCGCGATCGCGACGAGCGCGATTTCCTCGTTGCGCGCGCCGAGTTGGTTCAGCGTCGCCTGCTGGAGACGTTCGCCGTCGGCGAGCGCGGCGCGAGCGATGCGCATTTGAACGGCGTTCAGTTTCAAAACGTCGGCGGGTTTTTCGGCAAAAACGATCATCGGAGCGGTCTCCTCTCAATATTTCGACGGCTCGAGAAAAAATTTCTTTCTTTCGACCGAGTAAAACGCGCGCCCCAACTTGTAAAACGTCGCGCTATCCTGTATACTAATCATTATAATAAGGAACGTCGACGATTCAAGCCGTCGCGTCGCCCTTTCGGCGCTTTTCCTTCCGACTTTCCTTTAGAAACGAAACGCGGTTTTTGTCGCGGGGATTGTTATTATGTTGCGAAAATATCGATTTCAAACGTTGGCCGCCGTCGTCGCGGCGCTTTTGAGCGTTTCGCCGGAACCCGATTTTGGGGTTTCGACGTTGTCCGACGGGGTCGCCGTCGCGCAACCTCCGCAAGGGGGCGGGCGCGAAGGACGGCAGGGCGGAAATCGTCAAGGAGGCGGGAACTGGAACCGTCAAGGAGGCGGAAACCGTCAAGGCGGCGGGAACTGGAATCGTCAAGGCGGCGGAAACCGTCAAGGCGGGAACCGCGAGCGTTTCTCGCCGGAACAGATGATCGCCAACATGACGCCGGAGCAGTTCGAGCGAATGCGCAATTCTCGCTTCGCCGAAAATATGAAGAATATGGTCGGCGCGGATCGTTGGGCGCAGTGGGAACGCGGCGATTTTAGCGCCGGAGAAACCGCCGCGCAAGCCGCCGAAAAAGCCGCCGCGGCCGCCGCGGGCGAGTTGACCGAAATGGCGGAAATGACCGAAGAGGAAAAAGCCGCCGCCGAAGCGACGCTCAACGCCGGAACCGTTCCGAAATTCAACGCCGACGGCGAAAAACGTTACTCTCCGGAGTCGGAAAACGAGTATTACAGCCAAGCGATGGCGCGCCGCGACGACGCGCTCGTTCCGACCGCTCCGCTGGCGTTGCGTTTTTACGGTCGATTTTTAATCGGGAAATACGACGCCGACTCGAACGGTTCGCTCGAACGCGCCGAATGGGAAGACAAACTGATCGGCGCGCAAGCGATCGACCTTAACGGCGACTGGACGCTGACCGATCAAGAAGTCCTCTTTTATTTGGCGCGATACGCGTCCGGACGAACGATTCATAATCCGGCGCCGAAACGTCCGACTTACGTCGCCAATCGCGTCGTTCTCGACGAAGACAACGAAACGCGGATTCGACCGGCTTCCGCGCGTTTGCGTCGCGAAACCGCCGACGCGGCCGCCGAAACCGATAAAGAAAACGCCAACGCGTTGGCCGAAATGACCGACGAGGAAGTGATCGCGATGTTTGTCGAGGAAAATAGAGCCCTCGAAGACGTCGAAGATCAAGAGCTGCTCGGCGTTCTGTTGACGGAAATCGATTCGTCGACGCGGCGCGAGTACGCGGCGCCCCCCGAAGCGTTGAAAAACGTTCCGGTTTGGTTCTTGGCGCGCGACGTCAACGGCGACGGCCAGTTGACGCTTCGCGAGTTTGCGCCGACTCTCTCGACCCCGGCGGTCGCGTATTTCGGCAAACTCGATAAAAACGGCGACGGTTTCGTCGTTCCGGACGAAGCGCGCTAAGCGAACGCGCGGCGGCGAACGCCGTCGAAACGACGCGTAAAAAAACGCGGCTCGAGCGAAAGTTCGAGTCGCGTTTTTTGCGTTTTGACGTTATATTAATATAGAAGGGCCCGGACGCGGTTATTTCGCCGTCGTCGGTTCCATCGACCAAGCGGTAATCCAGCGCGGTTCCAAACGTCGCGGATCGATCAGCGTCTTTTCGACGCGCCGCGCCAAATCGTCGAGGTGCGCCGCGCCGTAAAAAACGGCGATCTTGGTTTTGCCCGCTTCGAGTTCTTTTTTCGCGACCTCGATCGCGATTTCGTTGCGAAAATGGATTAACGCCGTTTCGCGAGCGTTCGGATCGACGTCGAGTTCCGTTCGCGCGAGTTCGTCGGCGAAGAGTCGGCGGAGCGTTTGCCGCTTGTCTTTCGCCAAGAAGTAAGCGAGGGCCCAACCTTCGAAACGTCCGTTTTCCGACGTAAAGAACGAGCGGAGCGTCGAATCGGCGAAGAAACGGGGAATATCGCCGCCGGTCGTCAAGCGAACGAGGAAGTCGTCGGCGTCGGCGTCGCCTCGTTTGAGGTTCGGCGCGGCGTAATCGATTCCGTCGGTTTGGTTGACGAAGCCGAGCGCGTCGGCGAGAGACTGCTGGAACAACGGGATTACGTCGAGCGGAGAGGCGGGCCCTTCGCTTTCCGCTTTTTTCGCGGCGGCGATATCTTTCGCGTCGAAGCCTTTGTCGGCGACCAATTCGAAAACGACCGTTTCGTATTCTTTAAATTCGGCGTTAAGTCGTTCGTAATACGTCGCTTCGCCAAGGTGAATCGCGCCGATTAAATCGACCGAAACGGAGCGGGTTTCGCCGTCGTCGGCGCGAAATTTGCCTTCGAGTCGAACGACCGAGGTCTCGAGGCGACGCGGAACGCCGCGTTCGTCGCGGTCGAGTTTTAACCAAGGAGAAACGACGTCGTTGGAATCGTTAGAATCGGACGCGTTTGCCGGGCTTGCGTCGATTGCGGAAACGGATTCGACGCCGCGATCGGAGGAAACGTTCGAATCGTCGTTTTGAACGCCGTTTAAGCCGAAATGTGAAAAATTTGCCGTTTTTGCGCTAACGTAAGCGAAGGGATGGACGAAAAAAACGACAAGAAGCGTTCCGACCGCAAGCGTCGAAGCAAAAAAACGCGACGTCATCGCAAGCCTTTCTGAAACGAGCGAACGACGACGCGAATCGTTCGGCGAAGAGCGGGAAAACGTCGGCGTCTCGACGTTGTTTCTTTTGACGGGCGACGCTCCCGCGAACGAGAAAATCGCGTCGGGGAGAAAAGCCGAAAAAAAGAAATTTTCAAGGAACTAACGACGTTTAATTTTATCAAAATTTTTTAGAAATTTCAAGGAAGGGCGCGAAATTGTTTTAATTTGCGGCGCCGACGTTGCAAAACGCGGCGTTTTTCTTTGATTTTTCATTAAAGTTTGCGCCTCTTTCCCTTTTTTTCGAAACCCTCCGTTTTAACAAAGAGGGCGGCGCGGCGACGTCGGCGCAAGCCGAATATTCCGCAAGACCGTTGTATCGCGAAGGAAGAAAAGGAAAAAAGGAAATGTTTTTGCGAAGCTGAAATAGACGCGGACGCTAATTTTGATTATATTAGAGAGAATGAGGCGTGCTCTCGCTTCGGCCCGTCGACCTTTCGTTTAAGGAAGGGGGCGGAACGAGGAACGTTTTTCGCTTTCTTGACGCCGTCGAGGAAGCGAGGAAATTTGGATAAACGACGAACGTTCGAACGCGGTCGAGAACTTGACCGCGAGTCGTCGGCGACTCGAAGCGGTCGAAAAGCTCGACTGCGACGCGACTCGTTCGCAAAACGATTCAAGTTGGACGCGATTTGAACTAAGTCGACGCGCGGATTCGCGCTCCGGCGCGAGTTTATTTTCACTTTACATTGTTGAGACAGGTGACACATATGTCGTTATCGCGGAAAAATAAAGTTTGGAGCGTCGCCGATTTGCTGACGGGACGTTTTGCGAAAAAGCGTCTTGAAAAAGCGCGCGGACAAAAACCGACGAAACTCTTGGTCGACCAACTCGAAGAACGCCAACTCCTCAGCTTGACCGTCGGAACGACCGACAATATTCTCGTCAACGACGGTTGGCAAGACGTGCGCGGCGAAATCGCCGTCGATTCGAACAACGCCGGCGATATGATCGTCGCTTGGACCGGCGCCGACCGCTTGGCGAACCCCGATTACGACGCGACCGACCCGGAATCGAGCCCCTATTTGCTCGACGAAAACGGGAACTACGTCGAAGACCTTAACGTTTACGCGCGTTACCTGACCGACGAAGTTCAAATTATCACGATTCCGCAAGAACTCGTCCCGGGCTCGACTCTCGCCGACGGAACGACGGTTCAAAGCGGGACGTTCGAACTCGTTTACAACGCTTACGAAACCCAACGTTTCTCGATTTATAAGTCGATTTTCGCGCAAGGCGACGAAGAAGACGCGTACCCGACCACGAACTCGCTCTCTTGCTTCAACCTCGGGTTTTACGCCGAAGGCGAACTGACCTGGATCCTCTTCAAATACGACTCCGCGCTTCTTCCGAGCGACAACGCCGCGAACCTCCAAGAAGCGATCCGCGCCATCCCCGGAGGCGAGTACGCGAAAGCGACCGTTACCGCCGTCAGCGAAACCGATTTCGATATCACGTTCTACGGCGGAAAAAACGTCGATTTCGCGGGCCAAAACGTCTCCGATATCAAAGTTCGCAACGACTATTACAACGACTTGAGCGGAATTCTCGCGAAGGTTAAGGCGACCGACTTCGACGCCGGCGAACTGCGCTCTTGCACGTCGTTCCAAAAGATGATCTTGAAAGATCTCTTCGGCGACAATTATCTGAAAACGGTCGAGCAAACGATGGCGACGCAAGGCAAAAAAGCCGTCGTCAAGGCGCTGGAAACGGAACTCGACGCGCAAACCGACGTCCTCGCCAGCGGCGTCGTTACGACCGTCGACCAAGTGCAAAAGATCACGACGTATTCGTCGAAAACCGGCGCCGCGCTCGGGATTAACGTCTCCGCCGACCCGTGGACGACCGCGAAAAATATCCAAAACGCGTTCAACGCCGTCAAAGCCGCGACCCTTTACGCTCCGGTTACCCGCGGCTACGTTTACGACGAAGCGACGCACACCTATACGTATACCGAAGACCCGGCCCGCGCTTATTCGTCCGATCAAGCCTACGGAACGATGCAAGAAGCGATCCCGGCGATCGAAGTCGCGGTCGTTCCGGTTCCGGGCTCGACGAACCAATTCCAAATTACCTTCACCGGCGCGAACGGTTTGCAAGACCAAGACGCGCTGATCGTCTCCTCCGGAACTTACGTTACGAAAACTAAAGTCGTCGACCCGGCCACCGGCAAAGCGCAGGCGGTTTACGATTACGTCGACGTTATTACGCGCGACTCGCAAACCGGCGAATACGGCCACGCGGACAAAACGTATTCTCCTTACGCGCAAACGATTAAGGAAAACAGCGCCGTCTTCCGCGTCAACGCTCCGGAAGTCGTCGATTTGGTCGTCGACGAAGACGGCGACGTCGTTTACGACCGCGAAGGAACGCTTGCGACGAACGGAACCGGTCGGACGAACCAAATGAAACCGGACGTCGCGATGAGCGCCGACGGCACCTTCGTCGTCGTTTGGGAAAGCGAAAACGACGACGCGACGCAACCCTACAACCAATCCGATATTATGGCGCGCCGCTTCGTCGTTCAAGGCTACGTCGAAGAGAGCGACCCGAATTACGAAAAACTGAGCTTCTACGACAACGGCGCCGAAAACGGTTTCGTCGGTTACGTTCCGCCGGAAACCGCGTATTCGCAAGAAGTCGTCGACGACCCCTACGCGCTGACGTCGCAAGGCGAAAAAGTGCAATGCGTCGCGCCGGTCGCGAACGAATTCGTCGTCAACGCTTCGAAGAACGGTCGCCAAACCGACCCGACGATCGGCGCCGACAAAGACGGCGCGTTCATCGTCGCTTGGACGTCGGAAGCGCAAAGCAATAGCTACTTCGGCGGCGTTTACGCGCGTCAATTCGACTCCTTGGCGCAACCGGTTACCGGCGATATCACCCTTGCGTCGAGTCAAATCGGCACGAACTACTACGGCCCGGCCGACGCCGCGATGAGCGACGACGGGTTCGCGGTCGTCGCTTGGAACTATAATACGTCGCACGACGGCGCCGCGACGCTCTATCACTCCGTCCTCGAACCGCAAAGCGCGAAGTTCGTCGTCGACCACGAAGTCGTCGCCGAAGGCGGTTCCGGCGCGCCCGTTTCGTTCGCGTACAGCCCCCTCGACAATGAAACGGGCGACTACTCCGCTCGCTTCGGTATCGCTTGGACGCAACAAGAAGGCGCCGCCGAGGACGACGACGATGACGCGGCCGCCGCGAACGCCGTTCTCGACGAAACGCTCGCCGCGCTTCCGGCGACGAACTACGCGAGCGCCGTTTACGAAATTACCGGCAACATGCTGGAAAACGAAATTATCGTCGACGCCGATAACGACGACAACAATAATACGAACAACGACGACGAGGAAGAAAACGAAAACGTCAGCGACGAAGTCATTCACGTCGGCGCGCGCGAAACGAGTTCTTTCACGACGGCGCAGGTCGGCGCGCTCGAAAACAACGCTTTCGGCAATCAAGGAAACCCGGCGATCGGCCTGGACGCGGACGGCGACGTTTTCGTCGCCTTCCAAGGTTCGGACCTTATGGATATTCAGTCGACTCGGCGCCCCTTTACCGCTCTCGACTACTTCGGTTATACGGCGGATTCGGAAGAACTCGCGATTCAACTCGCTTGGCGCGACTTCGAAGCGAACTTCGTTTACGAAAACAAAGCGATCGACTACGGCGACGGTAAAACCGCTTACGAAGACAAAAACGAAGACTTGGCGAAGTTCGTCAAACTCGCGCTCGGTTGGGGATACGACGAAGACGGCGAACTCGTCGAATTTGGCGCCGCGCCGGTCTATACGGTCGCGAACGTCGATTGCGTCGACGTCGACTCCTACGAGCGTCGGTTCCTCGCCGTCGCGCAAAAAGAAGGCGCGACCGTCGAGCAACTCACGCGCTTGCACGCCGTTTTGGAAGCCCTCCTTTCGCCGCTGCGCAACAACGGCAACGACGTTCATCTCCACGTCGCCGGTCAAAAATATTATCGATCGGACGCAAGCCTCGGCGAAGATTCGAGTTTCGGCGTCGTCAGCAACCTGCGCGACGGTTCGAACGCCTGCTTCTACATGGCCTTCCCGAACCGTTGGGTCGCGTCCGCTACGACGAACTTGACGATCGGTCGCCAAGACAACGCCGAAAACAACGAGCCGCTTAACGCCGAAACGGTCGCGATCGATTTGAGCGGTCAATACGACGCCGATTACGGTTTCGTTACCGACCCGCTCGCCGCGGCGCAAGCGGTCGCCGACGCGTTGAACGCTTCCGAATTGGCCGGCGGCGATCCGAACGCGTTCGTCGTTCGTTACGTTCCGCTTTCGGAAGTCGAATTTTACCAAGGCACGCTCGGCGAACTCGACGTTTTCACCGAGTCGTTCGAATACTCCGCGACCGTTACGATCAACGACGTCGAACAGGTCGTTCAACGTTCGGTCGACGATTATTTCGTCCTGCAAATCGTCGCGCAAAACACGTTGCACGACACGCCGCTTTACATCGGCTACGAAGACGTTCAAACGCCGACGACCGTTACGCTCCTGAATCAAACGATCGAGGACATGAACTTCGCGGGAGCGTCGAGCCTCTTCGTCGAACGCAACGGTTCCCTCGGCACGGCGCAAACGAATCCGGCGCTCGCCGCGACCTCGAACGGCGATTTGACGGTCGCTTGGGGCGTTCGTTCCAACGCCGACCCGCGCGTCGCGTACAATACCTACCCGAACGTCGGCAACCCGATCGACGCGGCCTTCACGCATATTTACGTTCGTCCGTTCGTCGAATCGACCGACAACGCCGGCCCGACCGTCGTCAACGTTTCGCTCCCGAACGGCGACAAAGTCCAAGAAGGCGAAATGGTTACGTCCGCGCTCCGCGACGTCGTCGTTTCGTTCAGCGAAGAAATGCTGACGATGGGCGACGGCTCGAACTACTACAACAAGCTCCACGCCGTCGACAATATCGCGAACTGGACGCTCCTCTGCGACGGCGTCGAAGTTACCGGCGCGATCGAAAGCGTTACGTTCGGTATGAACGCGTCGCAACAATTGGCGCAAAACACGGTCGACGAAAACGGGAATCCGGTCGAAGAAATCAACGACGGCGTCCTCGCTTACGGTACGAACCGTTGGGAAGCGGTCGTTACGTTCGCCGAAGGGTTCGAGCTCAACGACGGCGACTACACGCTCGTTTGCAGCGCGATGGTGCAAGATATCGCTCGCAACGCGATCTATAGCCAAGGCTACGCCGTCGACGGCACCGGCGCCGGGTTCGACGGTCGCGATTGGAAACTCGATTTTAGCGTCGTTCGCTTGAACGAAGCGCTCGGTTTCGAATACGGCGACGGTTTCCAACGCGACAACTACATTCCGGAAGACTATATCGAATACGACCCGACCGCGCCGTCGCATCAAGACGGCGTTTACGGCCCGGTCGTTTACCAAGACTACTCCTCGTTGAAGCAAGTTACGCGTTCGAGCATTCTCAACGAAACGAGCGACTACGGCCCGAACACCGCGCAATCGGTCGCCAGCAACGCGAACGGCGATTTCGTCGCGACTTGGGTCGAAACGCTCGAAGAAATCGACGAGGAAACCGGAAACAAAACCGTTACGCAAACCGTTTGGGCGAAGGCTTACCGCGCGCTTTACGTCATGAACGCCGAAGGCGTCCGCGAGCAAATTATCGACCATTCGGAAGAAGGCAACTACGTCGTCGTCAAGGTAACCGAAGCGACCGCCGAATACGAAGCGACGACGAACAAGAAGGGCGAAACCGTCTACAAACTCGTCGAAGGTTCCGCGACCTTGAACGGCGAAGCGACCGAAAACTTCGCCGACCCGCGCCAAGCCTCCGTCGCCATCGCCGACCGCGGCGAATTCGTCGTCGTTTGGGACATGATTACCGACGGCGAAGAAGAGGACGGCAGCCGCGACGTCTACATGGCCAAATACGCCTTCAACGGCGGCCAAATGAAGATCAACGGCAAAACGAAGGCGGAGCGCGTCAATATCGAAACCGATAAAGACCAACAATACGCCGCGGTCGCGATGGACGCGGACGGCGACGTCGTCGTCGTTTGGGAAAGCTACGAACAAGACGGAAGCGGTTGGGGCGTCTACGGACGTCGCTTCATGACCGACGGCTCCTCTTTCGGATACTCGAACACGATTCAAAAATTGACCTTCGGCGATTCGATCGAACTCGAAGGCGATAAGTTGAATTTGACCGGTAAGATCGACGAC
This sequence comes from Thermoguttaceae bacterium, assembly GCA_045545275.1. Taxonomy (GTDB): domain Bacteria; phylum Planctomycetota; class Planctomycetia; order Pirellulales; family Thermoguttaceae; genus RUG369. Next base: position 10,355 of record JAZQAP010000666.1, read on the forward strand.
GTCGATTTCAACGTTACGGTCGACTTGACGGTCGAAATGAAGAAAAACGCCGAGAACATCGAAAAGGCGTTGATTTCGACCGGGCTCGTCGCCGAAAACGACGTCGCGGTCGCCGTTACCGGCGCCGGCGAAATTTCGATCGAGTTCACGGGCGCGCACTCCGCGACTTTCGTCGACCTGATGGAAGCCGAATGGACGTCGGCGAACGTCGGCGATCGCGAACTCGTCGTCAACCTCGAAATGCAACAAATCGGCAAACGCGGTTCGGAATTCTCCGTCAACGAAACGACCGAGAACAACCAACGTTTCGCCTCGATCGCGATGGAACGCGACGGCGGTTTCGTCGTCTCGTGGACGTCGTGGGGCCAAGACGGCGACTCCGCGGTCGAATCGAACATTTACGCTCGCAAGTTCGCGTCGAACCACCTTGTTTCGAAGACCGTCGGAACCGTCGAAGACATGACTCCGGTCGCCGACAACCGCGCGCCGCAAATCGTTACGAACGGCGATATCGATAGTTACGAAGCGACCGGCGATATGTACTCCTCCGTCGCGTACATTCAAGTCGGCGGTTTGGATACCGGCGACGGCGCCGGCGACGACGGCGAAGGCGGAACCGGCGAAGACGGCGATCTCGCGTGGACCGGCTCCGGTTCGCTCCTCTCGACCGGCATGCACGTCTTGACCGCCGCGCACGTCGTGTGCAACGAAGACGGCACGGTCGTCGACTTGGACGAAACGCCGATGTACGTTACCTTCCACACGTCCTACGGCGCCGTCAATATTGAAGTCGCGGACATTTTCGTTCACGAAACCTACACCGGCGACCCGATCAACGACGACTGCGTCGACTTGGCCGTTATCACCTTGAAGAACGCCGCGCCGACCGAATTGAAAGGGTACGAACTCTACGACGGAACCGACGAAATCGGTCAACGTATGACGATGGTCGGCTACGGTTTGTACGGCGAAGCGGACGAAACGGTCGAAGAAGCCGAAGCGCGCGACTCCGGCGTCAAACACTACGGCGACAACGTCTTCGAACTGACCGGCGCCGAGTTCGCCGAATCGCCGAGCGTCAACGTGCTCGTTTACGACTTGGACGACGGCAGCGCCGCGAACGACTACTTCGGCAACTACTACGGCGTCGTCGACCGCGGGCTCGGCGAAGACGAAGCGGGCGCCGCGCAAGGCGACTCCGGCGGCCCGGCGCTCATCAACAACAAGGTCGCGGGCGTTTGCTCTTGGGGGCAAAGCCCGTCCTTGGCCGGCGGGTACGGCGTTTACGTTCGCGTCTCGGCTTACGTCGACTGGATCAACGAAGCGATCATGAGCGGTTTGGGCGGCGAATTCCTCGTCAACACCGACCTGACGGTTACCGTCGAAGCCGAAGAGGACGACGACGCGACGACCGACGACGAAGAAGCCGTCGTCGAACTCGACGATTCCTGGACGAAGGGGAACCAAATTTGGTCGAGCGTCGCGATGGACTCGACCGGCAACTTCGTCGTTACTTGGACCGGCTACAACCAAGACGGCAACGGCGACTCCTTGACCGGCGCGTCGAACAACGGGCTCGGCGGCGTCTTCGGGCGCGTCTTCTCGAGCGATCCGAACACCGCGACCTTTGTCGAAGGGAACGTGTTCCAAGTCAACGAGTACACCGCCTACGACCAAATCCATTCGCAAGTCGCGATGGACTCCGTCGGCAACTTCGTCGTCGTTTACGAAAGCTACCAAGACCCGTCGAACGACGAAAACTCCGACGTCGCCGACAATTACGGGATTTACGCGCGCCGTTACGAAGTCGATAAAGAAGACGTTACCATCACGGTCAACCTCGGAACGACCGCCGGCGGCGCCGACGACGCCGGAAACGACGACGAGACGACCGAAGAAATCGAACTCACCCAACTCACCGAAAAACCGCTCGGTTCGGAATTCCGCGTTACCCGCGACGGCTACTACGAATTCGACAAAGACCAACTCGGCGGCTCCGTCGCCGTCGACGCCAACGGCGACATGGTCTTCGTTTGGACCGACCTTTCGGAACCGCGCGAAAACGTCGACGCGGTCGTCCGAATGCGTTCCTTGACGCTGCCGAAAGACGAGCTTCCGCCGTATGTCGTTCGCGCGAACGCCGCGTTCGAAGCCGCGGAAAAAGAACAACAAGTTTCGCTGTACGGCAACCAAGTTACCTTCGCGACCGGCCACGCGCCGCACTCGCTCGTTTACTCGTTCAGCGAATACATGTACTCGGCGCAATACAACGTCGAAACGAAGAACGACCAATTCGAGCAAGACGACCTGTTCGGTTACGCGCTTAGCAAGTCGAAAGAATTGAATTCGGGCAAGAGCGTCTTGAATCTCGGAAACTGGAGCCTGACGCACGACGGCAAAACCGTTACGACCGAATACGTCCTCGACATTATTTACGGGTACAACGCTTCGACGCGCATCGACGAATACCTCGCCGAACTCGGCATGACCGAAAGCGACCCGAATTACAAGTGGTATCGCGATCTCGACGAAGGAACGCGCACGAACTCCTACGAGTTGGTTATCGTCTTCAAGACGGTTCTGCCGGACGGCGCCTACGTGATGACGCTTTCCGACAAAGTCGCGGACGCCTTCTCGAACCGCCTCGACGGCGATTACGACGGCGAATCCGGCGGCGCCTTCATGGTGCGCTTCAACGTCGGCGCCGGCGCGAAACAAGAAGACGCTCCGATCGACGCCGACGACGTCGAATCGTTCGCGGGCGCGCTCAGCGGGCAAGGCGAACCGATCGTCGTTTCGAACGAGGAAGGTTACATTATCGTTACCGAATCGCAAGTTCTTTACGAACTCGGAACGACCGGCGATAATAACAACAATAATAATAACAATAACAACAATACCGGAAACTCCAACGGCGAAACGACCGAGGCTTACGGGTATTACGAAACCGTTACGATCGACGGCGTTACTTACCGAATCGAGTCGGATATCGTGATGCGTCGCTTCAAGCCGGACGGCTCCCCGAACGGCGTCGAAACGCGCGTCAACACCTACACGACCGGCAACCAAATCGATCCGGATATCGCCCTCACCGAAAGCGGCAGCTACGTCGTCGCGTGGGTCGGCGAAAGCGACGACGCGCTCAACGGCGTCTGCGCTCGCTTCTATCCGGGCGGCGCGGCGCAAGCCAAGCAAGTCCAAATCGCCGGACGCAAGGGTATCCGTTGTTGGGACGTCGACGTTCAAATCAACGAAGCGACCGGTTTGGTCTTGATCAGCTGGATTCAAGGCTCGACGACGCGCGAAGGCGCCGACACGGTTTGCGGCGTTTACTACGACGTCAACGGCAAACAGTTGAGCGACGTGTTCACCGTCGCCCAAAACGGCGATCAATCGGTCGAATCGTTCGACGTCGAAAGCGTTCTGGTCGACGGCAAGAAACAATACGTCGTCGCGTGGACGGTCGCCGATCCGGTTACGCTGACTCGCGAGATTTACCAACGCGTTTTCGCCGCCGAACTGAACGTCGCAACCAACAAATACGAAACCGTCGAAATCGTCGGGAAAAACCGCGTCAACGAAACGACGACCAAAGGCCAATACACGCCGCAAATCGCCGTCGTCGACGACGGCGGGGAAGCGCACGGCAAATACTACGTCGTTTGGGTTTCCGACCAAACGCAAGCGAACAGCGCCGACGTTTACGCTCGCGCTTACGACATTGTCGACGGTTCCAGCGAGAAATTCCTCGGGAAAACCGGCGAAGCGTTGGTTAACACGACGGTCGCGCACCGCCAATACATGCCGTCCGTCGACGCGAACAGCGACGGCGTCGGGTTCACTTGGACTTCGTTCGACGTCGAAGAGTTCAACTACGACCCGGATCTCCGCGAAGATCGACACGACGACGGCGTCTGCGTTCGCGTCTTCAACAACGCGGGCCAACCGGTCGACCTGAACGGCGACGTCGTCGGCGCGAACGAAGGCGAGTTCGTGATCAACAAGACGACCGCCGGAAGACAAGAAGCCTCCTCTATCGCGATGTTCCAATGGGAAGACGTCGGCGAAGGCAAGACGGCGCCGAAGTTCGTCGTCGCTTGGCGCGGCCCGAACGAATTCGCCGGATACGCGTTGGAAGACACGGAAGAAGGCGGAACGACCGGCGGAAACAACGATAATAACGACAACAATAACGACGACGAAAACTCCGCCGTCGGTTATATGGGGCCCTACTCGGTCTTCCACAAGCTGATTTCGACCGGCGCGTCCTACTCCGAAGACGACGGTCCGACGATCGTTACGGCGAAAACGGAACGCTTCTCGTCGAACGCCGCGCACGAAAGCGGTTCGGACGGGTTCTATCGTCCGGTCGACGGCGGCGAATTGGTCGCGGCGGCGGGTTCCGTCGCTTCGACGAAGCTGAACCTGACCGGAACGACCGGCGACGACGAAATCGTCGTCGAAACGAACGCGTCCGGCGTCGCGACGATCAAGATCAACGGCAAGAAGCAAACCGTCCCGACCGGAACGACCGCGATCGTTATCGACGGGCTCGGCGGGAACGACTCGGTCGTTTACAAGTCGGCCGCTTCCGACGCGGTTAAGGTCGACGCGACGAACGGAACGGTTCTCTTCGACGGCGCGATTTCGATTCTCGCGACGAACGTCGAAGCGGCGAACCTCGACGGCGTCGGCGCGCTCGAAATTAGCGCGACCTCGACCGGCGATTACGTCGAACTTTCCGCCGAGGCCGCGAAAGCGACCTCCGCGAAGGGCTTCGAGTTGACCGCGACGAACTTCGCGAGCGTTTCGGCGCTCGGCGGCGGCAAAGCCTCGGCGACCGTTCTCGGAACGGACGGCGACGACGTCTTCGCCGCGACCGCGACGACCGTCGCGACGAACGGCGTCGCGTTGAAGAACTTCGCGAACGTTCGTATCGACGGCGGCGCCGGAAACGACGTCGCGACGATCGAAGGCGCGACCGCCCTCAACGCTTCCGAAAACGTCGTCGTCGCCTCGACCGCGAAATCGGCGCTCGTCGCGTTCGGTTTCGAAACGGTCGACGCCAAGGGCGTCGGCGTCGCGACCGCGAACGTTTACGGTTCGCGCGGAGACGACTCGGTTCTCGCCGACGCGACGAGGACCGAAATGGTTTACGCCGCCGGAACGATCCTCAAGACGAGCGGTTTCAATACGACGAACGTCTTCGGGAACGGCGGCGCCGACCGCGCTTCGCTCTTCGCGGGCTCCGGAACGAATACGTTCGACGGACGCGCGAACCAAGCGACGCTGACGAACGGTTCCTTCGCTCGCAAGCTGAACGGTTTCTCGAACGTCGCCGTTTTCGGTTCCGAAGAAGGCAAACTGATCGCGAACCTTTACGACTCGATCGGCGACGACGCGTTCGCCTTGGCGCAAGACTCCGCGACGATGGACGGCGACGGCGCGAATCTTTACTCGATCCTCGCCGTCGACCAAGTCAAGATCAAGCGCGAAGCCGGTCGCGGCGACGACTCGATCGAGGAAGCGGAAACGCTCGACTACCTCTTCTCGACCGAGAACTGGGATTTCTGAGCGGCGTTTCAGCCGACCGACGACGGGGCGTCCGGCGTTTGACGGGCGCGCCCGAGCGGTCGAAAACGAATAAAATTGGGGAAAAACGCGACGTCGAAGGTTCGGCGTCGCGTTTTTTTTAGTTGAAAATCGGGAAGAAGCCGGATTTATCGAAACGAGACCTTGACCTTTTCGCTTAAAAAAGGTAAAATTATTAAAGTTTTTTCTCTTTTCGGACGGCGCCGGAAATTCGCGGCAAAATTTCCGTCGAAAAGAGAGCGCGTTTGCGAACGACGAGAACGGTGAAAAGACGTTTCGCGTCGGCTTCGTCGAGCGCGGCGGCTACCTTTCGATAAATTAAATTGGACGCCCGACGGCGGTTTCGGCGACGCTTCGAGTTTTTCGAACGTCCGACGACGGCGCGCGTCGGAAAACCAGCGGAAATCGGTTTAATAATGGATTTGCAAGATTCCCTTGAAGGCGTCGGCGATTTTTTCGGCGGCGTCTCGCGTTGGATGGAAAATAGAATCACGTCGTTGTTCGGTTCGTCGAACGCGCGGGCGCTGAAGAAGATTCAGCCGCGCGTCGAGGCGATCAACGGGCTCGAGCCGAAATATCAAGCGATGAGCGACGAGGAGTTGCGCGAGCAAACGTTCCTCTTCCGCAAACG
>JAZQAP010000667.1:0-2839 GCA_045545275.1 Thermoguttaceae bacterium
GCCGCCGGGGAACTGCGCGGCGCGGCGCCGGTCGTGTCGCCGGAGGGGATCGCGGCTCTGAATCCGGACGTGATCGTCGATCTTTCGACCGGCGGCGTTTACGTCGAAGGCGCCGAAGCCGACGCGAAGATCGCCGAAAAACGCGCCGAGTGGGCGACGCTCGGCGACGGCGTTAAAGCCGTTAAAAACGGTAAAGTTTATCCGGTTCTCGACCTTTACGCGACCGTGCCGGGCCCGCGAACCGTTCTCTTTTTGGAGAAACTCGCCGATTCGATTTGGCCGGAACGAGCGAAAACGCTCGCCGACGAAGAGGAATTGCGTTAATTTCGGAGGTTTGTGCAAAATAGAGAGGACGGCGAGAGGGAGGAAACGTCGCCGAACGGGAAACGCGGCGGCGGAAGAGGTCGCCGAAGAGGAAACGCGACGGCGGGAGACGGCGTCGAATAAGAAGCGAGACGGCGGAAAAGTCGCGGCGAAGAAGATTCGTCGCGACTTTTTTATGCCTTGCGAGCTTGTCGGAGGCGAGAACGGCGGCTTTCGTCGCGAAAAAATAATTGGGCGGAGAATTTTAGCGCGTGAACGTTTATTGCGTTAACGAACGGTCGAAAAATTTGCCGATTTTGCCGAATCGCCGTTAAAAGGGGTATTTTGGAGAAGAAAAAAGGAACGCGCCCCTTGCAACCGGCGAACCGACGCGCGGAACGTCGGCGGCGCAAGCAAGTTTTAACGAAAGGAAAACGGAAATGACCGATTGGAACGAAAACAACGGCGACAACCAAAATAATCAAAATAACGACGGTTGGAACGGCGACGAGCAAGCGCGTCGCGACGCCGAAATGAACGCGGCGAATGAAAATCAAAATATGGGCGATATGGGCAAAATGCGCGAAACGTCCGGCTCCGAAAATAGCGGCGACCGCGAAATGTACGGGGTTTACGAAAGTTACGAAAGTTTCGAGGCGTTCGACGCCGACGGAACGCCGACGATTATCGAGTCCGAAAAGGAATTTGACGAGATTATCGCCGAGGGCGTCGCGATGGTCGATTTTTACGCTAAGTGGTGCGGCCCGTGCCGAATGACCGGCGCGACGTTCGATTCGTTGGCGCAACGCTTCGCCGGGCGGGCGAAGATCGCGAAAGTCGACGTCGACGCGCATCCGAAATTGGGGACGAAATGCGATATTTCGGCGGTGCCGACCGTCCTGCTGTACGAAGACGGCGAGTTGCGCGAACGGTTCGTCGGCGTTCGTTCCGAAGCGGAGTTGGCCGACGCGCTGGAAATCGCGCTTTCCGGCGTTAACGTTTAACGCGGGAAATCAATATTGCGCCGTCAAATTCCTTGTAAACAGCGCAGATTAACGTCGATTGATGGAATCGGCGCTTAAGGCAAAACGCGTCGGCTGGATAAAACGCAACCTTAAGCGAAACGGCGCAAATTAGGCGAGCGGCCAAACGCCGAAACGACCGCTTGCCGCCGTCTTCGCGTCCGAGGCTTCTTGCGTCGGGCGCGGCGTCGGCGCAATTCGTTCTCTTTTCCGCCGTTTTGTTTCTCTTTTTTTGAAAATATTGACGATAATCATCTTTTCAAAAAATCTTCCGTCGGCTCTTGACGTAATATAAGCGTCGCTTATAATGAGCGTTTTGACGAAAAAAAGAAGGCAAACTTCGCGGAAAAACGCGGTATTTTTGAATTTTAATGTTTTTGTTTGAAAATATTCTTTAAGAAACGACAAAATCGTCAAAGTCGGTCGAAGAAAGCGGTTAGAGGAATGAAGAGGATAATGGAAAACGCGGAAATTGCGGCGAACGCGCAAAATGAAACGACGGCGTTGTTTGAGCGGAGCGAAAAAGCGGCGGAGGCGGCGCGTCGGTTGCTGGAGCGTTGCGGCGTCGTCGCGATTTGGGAAGAATTCGGCGCGACGGTCAATCTCGTCGGCTCGTTGCGAATGGGGCTGACGACGCCGAACCGCCGCGACGTCGACTTGCATATTTATTCGGAAAACGTCGACGTCGCGGAGTCGTTTCGGGCGGTCGGCGCGTTGGCGAGTCGACCGGGCGTCAGACGCGTCGAATTTGCGAACTTTCTCGCGACCGAGGAGCGTTGCGTTCAATGGCGCGTTTGGCTCGTCGACCCGAGCGAACCGGAGGAAACGGCGCTCGAGTGGGCGCTCGACTTGATTCATATCGAACGGAACTCGAAATACGACGGATATTTCGAGAACGTCGCCGACCGAATCGCCGCCGCGTTGACGCCGGAGACGAAGCGCGCGATTTTAACGATTAAAGAGGTTGCGCCGGACGCCGAAAAAGTCGCAGGAATCGAAATTTATCGGGCGGTCTTGGAAGGCGGCGTCCGCGATTGGGCGACGTTTCTCGATTGGCGGCGAACGCGCCCGCTCGACGGCGTTCTCGAATGGCGGCCTTGACGGCGATTTCGAAACGGCGCGCGCTCTCGCGGCGTCCTTTATTAATATAAGGGGAAATATAAAGGACGGTAAGACTCCAAAAGCGCGCCGAAAAGAAGCGTCGCGAGCGGAAACCGGGGAGCGAAAACGCCGGTTGCGCGGAATATAAGGGTTGCAAGACGAGCGCGAATCGCTTTCGGAGGAGCGCGAACGGCGCGGCGTCTTGACGACGAACGGTTTTCGGCGTAAAATAGAAGCGTCGAATTTTCGGCGTTCGATCGAGCGTCGGAATTTTTGAGAATTTAGCGGATTTAACGAAATGGGCGAATTTGCGCAATCGTCGCGTTCTGCGGCGAGCGAAAACGCTTCGAATAACGATGAAACGAAAGGTTTAGGGAACGATAATGGCTGGGAAAGCGAAGAACGCCGTCGTC
>JAZQAP010000668.1:0-9861 GCA_045545275.1 Thermoguttaceae bacterium
GTCGGTTTGCGCTCGACGTTTCTTGTTGCGAGCGCGGAGTTTATGCGCCCAAAGCGCGACGCCGGTCGCCGGGAAACTCGTCGCGATCAAACAAACGACGAAGAAGAAAATTTTCGACGAAAGCCCGGTGATTTCGCCCAAGTGGAGCGCTCGAATCGACGACGCGATTTTCGCCCCGAACGGCTTGTCGGCGAAGCGTTCGACCTCGACCATTTGACCCTAACGCTCGACCGAAACGACGCTTGCGTCGAGTCGATCCCATTGCGTTTTGTTTTTGACGGCGAGCGCGAAGAAACCGTCGACGCGTCCTTTTTGGATCGTCGTCGCGGTCGATTCGTCTTGCGGAATCGAAATCGTTACGTCGCCGGCGCCCGGGTCGAGTTCGTTGTGCCGAGCGATTAACTCTTCCAACGTCGCGGGGCGCGGCGAACCGTCCGGCGGGGTCAGCGACTCCGGTTTTTCGGTTTTCGCTTTAAACGGCGCTTCGCCGAGAACCGCTCCCGCCGCGTCGCGATACCAACCGAACGACCAGCAAAGCCCGGTCAGCGCAAGGATTAACGCCGGAACGAGCGTGTAAAACCCAAGCGCGTTGTGCAGGTCGAAAACGAGCGGCCAACCGCCGCGACGGACGCGAACGTTCAGCGCCGTTTTCCAAGTCGACTTGCGACGCCAAGCCGCAGCGGTCCGCGGAAGCCATAAGAGCAAGCCGGTCAACGAGATAACGACGTAAATAAGCGTCGCGACGCCGACGATCGGGCGCCCGATTTCGGTCGGGAGGCAAAGCCAACGGTGCAGACGCATTAGGAAGCCGAAAAATTCGTCGACCGGCGTCGCGCCTTCGCCGACGATAGCGCCGGTATACGGGTCGACGTAAACCGTTTCGCCGCGATGTTTTCCGCCTTGCGGTTTGCCGCCGCCTTTTCCGGCGTCTTGCGGCTTCTTGTCGCCTTTCTCGGGTTTCGCTCCGGCTTTTTCGCCGCCTTGACGTTCGCCTTTGGGGCCTTTTTCGCCTTTTTTCGGCGCGTCGTTCAAGACGACGAGAGCCGTTCGCGTCGGCGATTCCGGCAACGTCAGCGAACCGACTTTTTTGCCGGGTTTGGCCGCTTCGACCTTTTCGACGATAGCGTCCGCGCTAAGCCGTTGATCGGCGGACGCTTCGACGTAAAAGAACTCCGGCGCGACGGCGCGGCGAACCTCTTCGCGGAAGACGTAAAGCGAACCGCTAAGGCAAACGACGAAAAGGATTAAACCGCTAACGACGCCGAGCCAAAGGTGGAGTTTGTAAAAGAAAGGGCGCAAAGACGCGAATTTCATAAAGCCGCTCCGTTTGCAAAGGGGAAAAGAGTCGAAAAAAGCGCGGCGTTTGCCGAAACGTCGCGTCGCTTTATTTTAACGTAAAACGCGCTCGCCGTCGACGCCTTGTTCGAGGTTTTCGTTAATTTTTGCGAATTTTGCGAATTTTTAACGAAAGCGCAAGGTAAAGCGTCGACGGAAAGCGCGTTGTAGGACGGTTTAGAGACTTTCTGTTTCGCCGCCGGAGACGGTCGCGGCGCCGCGCCAAACGTCGAGATTCACCGTGTCGGCGACGAAACGGACGCTTCCGTCGGCGAAACCGGCGTTGACGCCGCCGTTGTGGCAGCTGCGGGCCGCGTAACGAGCGTATTGCCAATCGTCCGGCGCGGCGTCGTTCGGCGCGTGGAACGCTTGGAACGTCGAGCACCAATGGCGGGCCGCGACCCAAGGAAACAAACGGTCGCAACGCCAACGCGGGGAACCGCCGGACGCGTCGACCGCGCCGTCGCCGCTCGTTTTGCTTTCGACGTAAGCGCGGAGCGCCGCCGGGCTCTCTTGGACGGCGGAAAGCGAACCGGCGTCGCGGAGCATATAGCGGCCCGTTCGGTTTTCGTCGACTTTGCCGTACCAAGCGTCGTCGCCGGAACCGCAGATCGCTTCCGAAATCGCGAGCGTGTTACTCGAGCCGTCGGTTAGCGTCGCCATATTCGTATGACCGCCGCAGTGGAAGAGACCGTCCGTGCGAACGCCCGCGACCTGCCAAGAAGTAGCGCCGTTCCAGCGGTTAAAGTCCGTCGCCGAACCCGTGCAAACGACGTAGTTCCCGCCGACGCAGCTCCAGCCGGACTTGTGCGTAAACGAACGGTCGCCGCTTTCGCTCGGGCAGCCGATCGTCGGTATCGGAATCGTAACGCGGTCTTGCATATCGTACTCCGCGTCGCTGTAGAGCGAACTTCCTTTGGCGCCCCAAACCGGTTTGTCGTAGTCGAAGAAGTCGGCGAGCGACGCTTGCTCGATAAACGGAAGCAAACGAGCCGTAACGGAGAACGAGGTTCCGTCGCCGAGAGACGGGAAAAAGCCGTGCGTATCGTGATAATTGTGGAGCGCTAACGACCATTGCTTGACGTTATTGACGCATTGCATGCGCCGAGCCGCCTCGCGCGCCGCTTGAACGGCGGGGAGGAGCAAACCGATCAAAATGCCGATAATCGCGATCACGACCAACAGCTCGACGAGGGTAAAACCGAACGAGGAACGAGAAACGGCGCGTTTCATTATGCGTGTCTCCTGCAAATTGTTTGCCGTCCTTAACGATTAGACGGCAAAGTAAAGAAATGTTTATTCTCTAAGGGGATTTTAATCCTTGTTTGTTAGTCCTGTCTAATTTATAACGCAAAATAGGAGTGTGTCAAGCGGGGCGAGTTAGCTTTTTCTAATTTTTTTTTGTCGGAGACTTGGCGAGGCGAAACGTCGGCGTTAGAAACGTTAAAAACTAAAAAGAACGCAACGCAAAAAACGCCGCGTCGACGGGAAAACGTCGAACGCTGCGCTTTGAAAGTTCGAAGTTTCAAACCCGTTCGTCGATTATTTGTCGAGCGAGAGAACGCGAACGTTGCGGAATTCGACCGGGTCGCCGTGGCCGAGGAAGCCGAGGAAACCGGTTTTGTTTTTGAGGCCCGGGTGTTCGGCGTTGTGAATCGGTTTCGCGTTCGTAATGTCGGCGTCGACGATGAGTTGACCGTTGACGATGACCTTAATGAACGGACCGATCGCGATGACTTCTTCGGTGTTCCATTCGCCGGTCGGTTTCAGCGCGCCAGTTTTCGCCGGAACGACGCCGTAGATCGAGCCGTGTTGTTGCCAGTCGGCGGCGCCCGGGTAGTCCGAGTTCAGGATTTGGAGTTCCATCCCGTGATAGGCGGAGTCTTTGCCGAGCGGGGTGCGGATGCCGACGCCGTTGTTGCCTTTCGGCGGGAGTTTGAAATCGAAGCGGAGAATGAAGTTCCCGTACTCTTTTTTCGTCAAGAGTTGGCCGCCTTTACGGCAGACGAACGAATCGCCTTCGACCGGGTAACCGTCGATGCTGCCTTGCCAAATGTCGCTGGAAAGGGCTTTGCCGTCGAAGAGGAGTTCGAAGCCGAGTTCTTCTTCTTGCGGGGTCAGTTTGTTGAGTTCTTGCGCTTGAACGGAGGACGCGAAAGCGCAAACGCAGGCGACGAGGGCCGCGACCAAAATCTTTTTCATTGTGAAAATCCTGTCGACGCAACGAATTGCGAATAAAGGGGGAAATGCGGAAACCGTCGACGCGAAAACGGGGCGCCCGCGTCGACGTAAAACGCGGAGACGGGCCGAACTCGAACCGCTCCCGATGAATCTTATTTTAAGCGAAAACGCGTCCGCGTCAAGCGTTTTCGCCGTCGAAGCGGCGCGTTTTCCGATTTTGCCGAGAATTTTCGAACGCTCGAACGCTCGCGCCGTCGACGAACGCCCGGCGACAAGCGGAGAAACGAACGCAAAACCGGGCCGAACGTCGCGCCGGCGGCGAAACTAACGCGCTTCGAAACGGAGGTTGTTTTCGCGAGCGTATTCCTCCGCGGCGGAACCGGCGGCGCCGTAAAGCGTTAAGTCGGCGGCGCAACCGTCGAACGCTTTGTCGCCGATGCTTGCGTCGCTATTCGGAATTTCGACCGACGTTAACGAATCGCAACGGTAAAACGCGTTTTTTCCGATTTTTTCGACGCTATCCGGAATTTCGACCGACGTTAACGAATCGCAATCCATAAACGCGTAGGCGCCGATCGTTTTGACGCTCGCCGGAATTTCGACCGACGTTAACGAACGGCAACCGGTAAACGCTTCTTCGCCGATCGTTTTGACGCTATTGGGAATTTTGACCGAGGTTAACGAATCGCACAAATAAAACGCGCTTTTGCCGATCGTTTCGACGCTATCCGGAATTTCGACCGACGTTAACAAATCGCAATAGTTAAACGCGTCGTCGCCGATCGTTTTGACGCTCGCCGGAATTTCGACCGACGTTAACGAATCGCAAGCGTAAAACGCGCCGTCGCCGATCGTTTCGACGCTATCCGGAATTTCGACCGACGTTAACAAATCGCAACCGGCAAACGCGGCGTCGCCGATCGTTTTGACGCTCGCCGGAATTTCGACCGACGTTAACAGATCGCAAGAACTAAACGCGTAGGCGCCGACAGTCTCGACGCAATCGGGGATTACGTATTTCGTCGTTTCTTTACCGGCGGGAAACGCGGTCAACGTTTTGCCGTCGGCGGCGAAGAGAACGTCGTCGACCGTTTTAAAACGCGGATTATCCGAAGAGACCGCGAAGGACGTTAACGACAAGCACAAATGAAACGGGCTTTCGCCGATGGTTTCGACGCTCGCCGGAATTTCGACCGACGTTAACGAGAGGCAACAGTCAAACGCGTAGGCGCCGACAGCCTCGACGCCGTCGGGGATTGCGTATTTCGTCGTTTTTTTACCGGCGGGAAACGCGATCAACGTTTTGCCGTCGGCGGTGAAAAGAGCGCCGTCGACCGCTTGAAAACGCGGATTATCCGAGGAGACCGCGAAGGACGTTAACAAAGGGAGACTGCAAAACGCGCCTTCGTCGATTTTAACGACCGGGCGTCCGTCGATTTTCGCTGGAATAACGACCGACGTTGCTCTGTTGTCGAGGAAGTCGACGATAACGACGCCGTCGCCTTCGATTCGCGTTTTGAAGGCTTTGGGCGTGAAGAAGGACGTTAACGGCGCGCAAGAAGCGAAAACGCAAAGGCTTGCGATGAGAAGAGCGAGGAGAAAACGTTGCATTGTAACGCTCCGAGGACGCGAAAGTCGCGGTGAAAGGAGAAAGAAAAAATGTCGACGCCGGGACGAGCCGCTCGCGTCGACGCAAAAAACGAAGGCGGCCCGACCGACGTCGAACCGCTTCGTTAGAAAGATTTTAAGCGAAAAACGCGCCCGCGTCAAGCGTCGACGAGAGAAAAGAGCGCGTTTTTGCGAAATTTTGTCGCAAGACTACTTTTGAATCAAAAGCCAAGAGTAGCTTTCCGGCGCGATTCGGATTTCGACTTTCGCGACGCCGCGTCCGTCGAGTTGCGCGACGAACGGTTCGCTTAAGTTCAAGTCGGAGTCGCCGCGACGAATCGTCGCTTGACCGGTCAGGCCGGTGTAATACAACGGAAGTTCAATTTCGCGAACGATTTCCGTTTTCAGCGGATTGTAGAAAAACGCCAAGCCGCGGTCTTCGACGTCGGCGCTCGGGTCGACGTGAAGCCAACCGTCCCAATCGCGCCCGTCCGCTCGGCGGAGGTGAATCAAGTCGGCGTCGAGAATTTGACGGCGCGACTTGTAGAAGTTCACCCATTTCTTGACGACCGCTTTCGTTTCCTCCGAGTCGTAAAGACGCGGGCCGCGGTAACACGCTTGCACGCCGGCGCCGAGGAGGTTCGCGAAACGAGCGTCGTAGTGATCCAAGTGTTCGCGGAGCGGTTCGATCGTCGCCGCCGCGCCGCCGCCGTGATATTGCGAAAGCGGAACGAACATCCAGCCCATCGACGCGGTTTTCTCCCAAGTGCCGTCGTAAATGTTTTGGCGTTCGATAATTACCTGTTCGGCGCGCGGAAGCGACCAGTTCGTTTCGCGGTACCCCATCCCGGTTTTGTTCCCGCCGTTGAAGAAATACCAGTCCGGTTGGTTGACGTAAATCCCGCGTTCGCGGCACCAACGGTAAAGATTGCCTTGCGCTTTCCATTGAACCCAAACGGAGTCTTCTTTGCCGCGGTGGCCCGGGTGTTTCTCCGATTCGCAGGGGTCGCCCGGGTACGGGCCGTCGTTTTCGAAGATCGAGAACCCGGCGTACTCCATAAACTCTTTCAGCGTCGCGAAATAACGTTGGCCCCAATCGGCGCCGAGGCAGGGCCCGCGCTTGAATTTCGGGTTCGCCGTTTGCACGTTGTCCGCCAACGTTCCGGCGTTGCGCGACGACGTGAGCGAGTACCCGCCGAAACCGAGCCCGGCGGCCTTCGCTTCGTCGGCGAGTTGGCGGTAAATATCGCGGTAGGCCTTCTCCGTGCTTTCGAGGTTGAAGCCGGAGCCGAAGCTCATAATGATCGTTTCGAAGCCGGTTTCGCGGCATTGCTCGATCGCTTCGCGCAAAACTTCCGGTTGCGCTTGCGTTTTATGGAACATCAACGGGTTTTCCGCCGTCCAAGGAGCGAGCGTGCGATACATGCGACGGCGCGCCAACCCGCGACGTTCGCGGTCGGCGCCGTCGTACAGGAGTTCGAACGAGCGGTACGAAACGAAGTTTTCGCCGGGGCGAACGTATTGCGCCGGGCCGAATTCCGGCGTCGAGACATAACGGCAGGGCGTGTCGAGGCGATAGCAGACTTGCGTGCGGTATTCCGGTTCGACTTCCAGACGGTAGCCGAAGCCTTTCGGCGCGCAACTCATCGTGTAGCCGTAGATGTAATCGTTTTCGACGTAAAGGTTTAAGACGTTCCAGTTGAACTCGCTTTCTTCGACGCGCGATTCCGGCTCGACGAGGCGCAGCTCTTCCGAAACGAACGAGTCGACGCAATATTCCGGCGCCGTTTCTTGGCCCTCGACCGCTTCCGGATAAAGGACTTCGATTCGCTTTTGCAGAACCGGGATTCCGTCGTAAATTTCGTAATAAACGTCGACCGTCGGCAGAACTTTCCCGTCTTTCGGGTCGTGTTTGTACGACATGCGGAGGCTTTTCCCCTTCGGCGGCCAAGCGAGGTCTTTCGAGAGCCATTCGGGACGCTTTTTCCATTCGAACGGCTTTTCGATTTCGCCGATTTTCGCGCTTTCGAAGCGATAGGAGTTTTCGACCGGTTTAAGCGTCGGAATCCATTCTTCCTTGAAGTAATTCAAGACCGGTTGGCCGGTCAGCCCGCCGACCGGATACGACGTTCCGTCGATAACGACGCGCGCTTCCGGGGCGACGGCGCGAATCAGTTCTTCGCCGGTCGTCAAATTTTTGAAGCTGACGGTCGCGGCGGACGGTTCGACGACGATGCGTCGCTCGATAATGCCGTTCGTCAACCGCCATTCCTTTTTCGCTTCGTCGAACTCGACTTGCGCGACGAAGCCGCTCGGGTCGAGGAGCCAATCTTTTTTCGCGTTCGAATCGGCGAACGCGGCGCAGGTTGCGAAAACGGCGAGCAGAAACGCGCTCGCTTGGAGTAAAAACTTCATTTAACGTCTTCTTGCAAATAAGGGGTAACGGGAGGGGAAAAGCCGTCGAACCGAACGGCGGCTTGATTGGGGGGGGATGTCGACGCGGCGTCGCGCTCTAAAACGCCGAACTCGGCGCCGCCTCGCAAATGAGACGAGCCGAGTTCGGAACGCGTTGCGTTTCAACGCGTTAAGCGTTTAGCTCCGAAGAGCCCGAAACGCTCGACGGGGAGCGAAAACTTAAAGGAGCTTTTGCGCCCGAGCTTTCAGGTCGGCGTTCGACGTCGTGTCGACGACGCGCTTCATTCCGTCGATCAAGTCTTTGCCCGCTTTCGCTTTAGCGGCGTCGTCCGTTTGCGCGTCCCACTTCCATTCCGGTTGGCTGACGCGAATCTTTTCGGCGACGACGACGGCGGCTTCGCAAGCGGCTTCTTTGAACTCGTCGTGCTTGGCGTATTCGAGCGCGGCGACGACGTTGTCGGCGACGATGTTGCGCTTGAATACTTCGAAAATCAACGCTTTATCTTCGGCGCGACGGGCCGTTTCGAACGCGATTTTGCACATTTCGATTTTGCGCGCGACCGGCATGTCGAATTGGCGCGGAATGCGGATATAACCGCGAATCCCGCGGGAATGGTACTTCGCGTCGCGAGCTTGTTGCGCGATTTTCAGGCAAACGTCGGCGACCGCTTCGGCGTCGGACGGCGTGTTCCATTCGCCGAGGATTTGCGTCGCTTTGTCGACGGTCGGGCCGTTGCAAGCGGCGGCGACGGCGGCGAGCGCGGTCGGGCCGCCGATTTGCTTCAGGAGCGGCAGCATCTTATTTTTCGCGTCGACGTTCGTTTCCTTCGCGAAAAGATCGGCGACTTTAGCGGCGCATTCTTCGCGCGGCATCCGGGTGCAGGCGGCGCGGAGGAGCCAGTCGACTTTCGCGTCGTCCGTTTCGCCGTCGAGCGCGGCGACGAGAAGGTCTAAGTTGTCGAGCGAAACGATTTCCGACAGCGCGGCCAACGCGGCGTCGCGAACGGCGCCCTTCTTCGTCGAAGCGATTTTGACGAGAGCCGGCCCGGCTTTTTCGACGCGGCGCAGTTCGACGATCTTCAACATGCCGAGCGCGGAGGCTTCGGAGAGTTCGATCGTTTTTTCGAGGTCTTCGACGACAAACTTGTCGACCGCGGCGGCGAATTTTTCGTCGTCGAGCGCGACGCCGAGCGCGACGATCGCGTCGCCGAGCGCTTTGTCGTCGAAGTTTTTCGCGTCCGCTTCGTCCGCGGCGAACGGGTCGAACGCGGCGACGGTATCGACGGAACCGACGTTAATCAACGCTTTAGCGGCGGCGGTTTTCAGCGCGACGGAACCGTCGTTCGCAAGCGCGACCGCTTTCGGGAAGACGAGTTTCTTCGACGCGTCGTCTTTGCGGTCGCCGAGCGCGCGCAAAACGAGAATTTGCTTCGCTTCCGGGAAGGAGTCGAACGCCGCGAGGAGCGTTTCGACGACTTTCGGAGCGTCGGCGTCTTTAAATTCGCGAACGGTTTTCAGCGCCGCGTCGACGATTTGTCGGTCGTCGCTTTTGATCAGCTCGACGATTTTCGCGGCGGATTCGGCGCCGCGGCAAACGAGGGCGCGGTAAGTCCCGGCTTCGCGGACGAAGTTCGGGAGCCCGGCGGTCGTCGCGGCGTCGTAAAGCGCGGCGGCGCCGACGAGGACGCCGGCTTTTTCGCGGGCTTCCGCGGCGTCGAGAATCGCGTCGCCGAGGCCGCGCAGGAAGAGCGGATCGGCGCCGCTAAGGTCTTTTTTCGCTTCGCTAACGAGGAAACCGGCGGCTTCGTCGGACGCGATGGCGCCGAGCGCGGCGACGACCGCTTTCTTAACGGCGACGTCGTCTTTTTCGGCGTAAATTTTCGTCAACAGCGCGACCGACTCCGCTTTGCCGCGAACGCCGATCGAGTCGATAACGCCGACGAGGCAAGCGCCGTCGAGTTTTCCGGCGGCTTCGGCCAACGCGGCGTCGGCGGCGTCGAACGGGAGCGCTTCGAGCGCGAAACGGGCGTTGAAACTTTGTTTTTCGTTCGCAAGGAGCGCGACGAGTTTCGGAATCGACGCTTCCGAACCGACGACGGCCAAGCGTTTAACGGCGACGTTGACGCGGTGAATGTCGGCGGGTTCCGAACCGGCTCCGTCGATCGCTTGAAGCAGGAGCGCTTCGTCGGAGGTCGTTTGGAGCGTCGCGACGTCTTGCGCGAACGACGGGGACGCGACGACGGCGGCCAACAGCGCGCTCGACAGGAAAGAGAACGCGTATTTTTTCATATGTCTTTCTCCAACGGCGAAAGGAAAAGCGGG
>JAZQAP010000669.1:0-11142 GCA_045545275.1 Thermoguttaceae bacterium
GATTCCAATAGAGCCGTTCGTCCGCCGCCGTCGCGCTATTTTCGCTTTTTTCCGTCATCGTCGCGCCAAACCGCCGCGTTTTAGAACGGTTTGCCTCCATTTCCCCTTTTAAAAAAGCGCCAACAAGAAACAGACCTAGGCGCGACGAGCCGCCCCGCCGCGCCTTCCATCTCAATACTCTGTCGACAACGACGCAAAAACGTTAAAACCGTTAAATTCGCCCGAAACCAACAAGGCGACGCGCTTTGTCGTAGGTTTCTTCGGCGATTTGGCGAGCGTAATCGCGGCCGCGGTCGAGCGTTTCGTCGACGATTCCCGACTTCATCGTTTCGGCGAATTTATCTTGCAACTCGGCTAAGAACGCGCAAACGACTTCGGCGACTTCCTTCTTCAGATCGCCGTACCGAGCGCTCTCGAAATGTTTTTCCGTTTCCGGAATCGTCAATCCTTTGAAAACGGAGTAAATCGTTAGCAAATTCGAAACGCCGGGCTTGTTCGCTTCGTCGAAGTAAACGCCTTCGCCGGAGTCGGTAACGGCGCTCATAATCTTTTTGCGCGCTTCTTTTTCGGTATCGGTCAAGAAAATCGACGCTTTCGGGTTCTCGCAACTCTTGCTCATTTTCTTTTCCGGCGCTTGAAGGTCGCGAATTTTCGCGCCGACGGTCGGAATGAGCGGTTCCGGAACGACGAACGTTTCGCCGTATTTCGAGTTAAAACGTTGCGCCAAGTTGCGCGCCAATTCGACGTGTTGCTTTTGGTCGGCGCCGGTCGGGACGACGTGCGCGTTGTAAAGTAAAATATCGGCCGCCATCAAAATCGGATAAGTGAAAAGCCCGCACCCGATTTCCTTCTTTTTCTTCTCCTGCTCCTCGGATTTCGCCTTAAATTGCGTCATCCGCGACATTTCGCCCATATAGGCGGTGCATTCGAGAATCCAAGAAAGGTTCGCGTGTTGCGGCACTTCCGACTGAATGTAAATATGATTTTCGTCCGGAGAAACGCCGCAAGCGAGGTACATCCCGACGACTTCGCGAATCCGACGATGAAGGAGTTCCGGGTCTTGCGGCACGGTGATCGCGTGCATATCCGGCACAAAAAGGAACGTTTCGTAATCGTTTTGATAATTAACGACCTGTTTGATTCCCCCGCAATAATTTCCGATCGTCAACACGCCGCTCGGTTGCAAGCCGGTCAAGAGTCTTTTTTTCATCGTTTTTCCAATTTCGCTTCTTAACTCAAATTCCACACGTTTGGCGACGACCCGCAAAACGTCGACGCAACCATTATACCCATTTTCCGCCGTTTCGCAAGCGGGGGCCCGCCTCGACCAACGCGTTCGGTCCGACGCGCAAAAAAATCCGACGTCGACGCAAGGAGAAGACGCATATCAATAATTAATATTAATTATCGTCAACAACGCGTAGCGCTTCGTCTTTCGACGCGTCGGCGGCGACGTTTCGGCCTTGCGACTCGCTCGCAAATCGACCTCCGAAAAAAATTTTTCTCCCCCGCTGGACGAAAACGCAAAATTCGGTTAAAATATAGACGGGTAAGTTTGGAAAACGCCGCCTTACAACGCGCTTTTCCCTTGCCAAACGTCGCGTTCGCCCGCCGTCGTCGAGCCTAAACGCGTCGTCGTTCGCTCTTAATTTGACGTTTGTTTGAAGACGAAAGGTTTGAAATGGAACTGCACGAGTTGATTCAATCCCTCAAAACCGATGAAGGCGGTAAAATCGTTATGGTCGTTTCGGACGGTATCGGCGGTCTTCCGCTGCAACCGGGCGGGCCGACCGAATTGGAAGCCGCCTCGACGCCGAATCTCGATCAACTCGCCGCCAAGGGCGTTTCCGGTATGTCGCTCCCGATTCTCCCGGGCATTACCCCCGGCAGCGGCCCGGGCCACCTCGGCCTCTTCGGTTACGATCCGCTCGTCTTCCAAATCGGTCGCGGCGTTCTCGAAGCCGCCGGCATCGCGTTCCCGGTTGGCCCGAACGACGTTTGCATCCGCTGCAACTTCTGCACGATCGACGAAAACGGCCTCATCACCGACCGCCGCGCGGGCCGCATTCCGACGGAAGAATCGGTCGAAGTCGTTAAACTCCTCGAAAACGTCAAAATCCCGGGCGTCGAAGTTTTCGTCAAGCCGGTGAAAGAACACCGTTTCGTCGTCGTTTTCCGCGGCGAAGGTCTCGGCGGGAACGTCGCGGACACCGACCCGCAAAAGGTCGGCGCGAAACCGCTCGACCCGGTCGCTAAAGACGCCGAAAGCGAAAAGACCGCCCAAGTCGCGAAGGAATTCTTCAACCAAGCCGTCGAAATCCTCAAAGGCCAACCGAAGGCCAACTGCCTGACGATGCGCGGTTTCGCGAAGAAGCCGAGCCTCCCGACCTACAAAGAACTGTACGGTCTCGACGCCGCCGCGATCGCCGTTTATCCGATGTACAAAGGCCTCGCGAGCCTCGTCGGAATGGAACTCGTCGGTTCCCCGGCCTCGCTCCAAGAAGAAGTCGAAGTCCTGAAAGAAAACTGGAACAAATACGACTTCTTCTTCCTCCACTTCAAGTACACCGACAGCCGCGGCGAAGACGGCAACTACGAAGAAAAACGCAAGATGGTCGAAGAACTCGACAAAGTCATGCCGGAAATCGCGTCGCTCATCGGCCCGAACGACTGCTTGATCGTTACCGGCGACCACAGCACCCCGGCGAAGATGGCCTCGCACTCCTTCCACCCGGTTCCGACGATGATCGTTTCCGACCTCGCCCGCACCGACTCCTGCCAAAAATTCGGCGAAACGGAAGCGAACAACTTCGGCGGTCTCGGCCACTTCCAAGCGATTCACCTGATGCCGCTCGCGATGGCGCACGCCAACCGCTTGGGCAAATTCGGCGCTTGATTTTTGTTCCTTAGGAGCGTTTCCCAACGTTCCGCCTTCCGGCAATCGCCGATTTTAACGTTTTCCCCTTTTTACGAAACGCGTTAAAATCGGCGATCGTTCCTTGTTTTCTTGACGAACGGACGGTCGATTAAACGCCGCTTGTTCGTCGACCGCCTTTAAACCGTCGTCGACGCGTTCGCGTCGACGCGGCGTTGGAGACGACGCGTTATGTCGAAACGTTTGTATTTTAACGCTTTTACCGCCTCGACGCTACTTCTCGGCGTCGCGTTCGGTTGCGGTCGCGCTCCCGAAACGCCGGAAATTCCGCCGGAAGTCGCCGCCGCGCATTCGGTCGATTATTCGGCGGCGCCCGACGGCGACGTCGCGTTTCTAACGTCCGACGAAAAATACGACGAGTTTGTCGAGAGTTCGCCGGTCGCCGTCGTCAAGTTCGGCGCCCAGTGGTGCCCGCCTTGCCGCGCGTTCGAACCCGACTTGCGCAAACAAGCCGGCTACTTCGCCGGTCGCGGGGTAAAATTCGCCGAAGTCGACGTCGACGAACTGGGCGCGAAGGCGCGCGATCTCGGCGTTCGCTCGATTCCGGACGTTCGCGTTTACGTCGACGGTCGCCAATACGAGCAAATCGTCGGTTACGAGCCGCACACGTTGGCGAATCTTATCGAAAGTCTTTGCGAACCGGCGCCGTTAAAACCGGAAAATCCGAACGCGGTCGAATCGAACGCGACGCAAGCGCCGTCGCCCGAAACCGCTCGGACGCTCGAAACCTCGACGTCCGCCCTTCCCTCCGCGTCGTCTCCCGACGTTCAAGAAGAAAAACCGCTCGAAGAGGAGCTTTGGCCGACCGAATGACCGATTCGTTTTCCGCCGAAAGCGCCTCGTCCGATTCGCCGCGCCGCTTTCGATTCCCCCAAGAGTGTAAAATCAAACGTAGCGGCGATTTTCAATTGGTTTACCGAGCGCGAATTCGCGTTTATAACGAACGTTTAACGATTTGTTGCCGTCCCGCGACCCCGGGCGCGCCGAGTCGTTTGGGCCTTTCCGTTTCGAAAAAGGTCGGTAAAGCGTTTGTTCGCAATCGTTGGAAGCGGTTGCTCCGCGAAGCGTTTCGCCTCCGCCGTCGCGAGCTTCCCGTCGGTTTCGATTTTATCGCGATTCCGACCCGCCAAGACAAGGTTCCGCCTTTAGCGATTTTAGCCGACGACTTGCTGAAATTGACGCGACGTTGCGTTCGCAAGGCGGAAAAGCGCGCGGCAAACGCCGCCGTCCCGAAGTCGTCGCCCTCGACCGCAAACGGCGACGCGCAATCATGAAACGTTTTTGTTTTGCGCTACTCGCCCCCTTTTTCGTCGCGGGCAACGTCGTCGAACTTTTTTTCACCTTCCTAATCGTTAAAATCGTTCGTTTTTATCAGATTGCGATTAGCCCGCTCTTCGGCCCCTGTTGTCGTTTTACGCCGACGTGCAGTCAATACTGTCTGTTGGCAATTCGAAAACACGGCGTGTTTATCGGCGTTTTAAAGACTTTTTGGCGTGTTTTGCGTTGTCATCCCTTCTCGCGCGGCGGTTGGGATCCTCCTTAACTCGCCGTTTTCCCTATTTTCACCTTTTAACATTCCGCGTCGTTCCCCTTGCGCGGCGACGCGGCGCCCTTGAAATTGGCTCGATGAAAATCACGTTTGTTTGCGATTCCTGTCGTTCGGAGCTAACGGTCGCCTCTCGTTTGGCCGGTCGCGTCGTCCTCTGTCCGCGTTGCCGACAGAAAACGTCGATTCCGACGCAAAGCGTCGCGGCGGCGTCCGCCGTTTCTTCCGAATCGGCAAGCGCGGGCGCGTCCGAAACGTCGCGTTCTCCTTCGTTCGTCAAACCTTGCGCCGATTTCGTTCCCAATCCCTTCGCTTTTTCCGTTCGTCTCGAAACCTTCGCCCCGGCAAACGCCGGCGACGACGCGTTCGGCGAAACGCCCGAAGCCGCCCTTTCTAAGACGCCGAGCGTTCACGAACTAATAGCGACGTTGCTCGACGAGGACGAACGTTAAAGTCGACGCTTTTTTCCCATCCCGCCGCGTTCGGTTCGTCGACGCAACGTTTTTCCCGCGTCTGTCGCAACGCCGGCGCCCCGCCTTTCCCCTTTCCCCCACGTCCCCTATTTTATTTTGAGTTTCCCATGTCCTCGCCTACAAAAGCGGTCGTTTTACTTTCCGGCGGTCTCGATTCTTCGACGGTTTGCGCTCTCGCCGCGGCCGAAGGCCGAGAAATTTACGCCCTCACCTTGGACTACAATCAGCGCCACGCTCGCGAACTCGACGCCGCTCGCGCCGTCGCTCGTTTTTTCAACGTCCGCGAACACCTGATTTTCCCCATCGACTTAACCTTATTCGGCGGAAGTTCGCTCACCGACGAAGCGATCGCCGTCGAAACGGACGTGCCGCTCGAAAAAATCGGCGCGTCGATTCCCAGCTCCTACGTTCCGGCGCGCAATACGATTTTTCTTTCGCTCGCCCTCGCGTTCGCCGAAACGCGCGGCGCCAACGAAATTTGGCTCGGAATCAACTGCGTCGATTATAGCGGTTATCCCGATTGCCGCCCGGAATATTTAACCGCGTTTTCTCAACTTGCCCAACTTGCGACAAAAGTCGGCGTCGAGGGAACCGCTATTGAAATTAAAGCGCCTCTTTTGCGGCTCGACAAAGGCGAAATCATTCGTCGCGGCGTCGCGCTCGGTCTCGATTATTCGCTGACGCGCACCTGTTACGACCTCGACGACGCCGGTTTATCTTGCGGACGTTGCGAAGCTTGCGTTTTGCGCCAAGCCGGGTTCGCCGAAGCGGGTCTCGTCGATCCTGCGCCCTATCGCGTTTGATTAATCGTTGCGAATTCGACGCTCGTTGCCAAGGAACGTTTCCCTCTTTCGAAAAACGCGGTTTCCAATTCGCCTTTTCAGGGAGAGCATCGTTTCTTTTTCGCCGCTCAAGATTGCGTTCGCGATCGCCGATATACTCGAAAACGCGTCTCTAGAGGAACGTTTGAGACGCGTTTTTGCCCCAAGACAGCTTTTAAGTTCCAAGACAAGGACGTCGTTATGAAAAACATTTCTCGTCGCAATTTTATTTTCCGCGTCGTCGGGTTCGGAGCGGGTCTTTTCCTCGCTCGCGACGCTTTCGGAGGCTACGACGCCCTCGATTCGGCGTTGGTCAAACAAGAGTTGCGCGTTAAAACGGACGCCGAAGGCGCGTTCGTCGACGACGTCGTCGCTAAAACCCGCGCCGGACAAATCCCCGTCCAAATTTTAAACGCCGCTTATCGTTACGCGCTAAAGAAAAACGGCGCCCGGCGCGTTTACTATTTTGCGCGTTGCCTTGAAATTTTAACGCAAAAAGCCGGCGTTAAGGTTGAATTCCTTAAATTTTAACGTTTTTTTCTCCAACAACGACAAAAAAAGAAACGTTCGCGGAATTTTTCCGCGTTAACGTTTCTTTTTTACGTTTCAATATCGACGCGCCGTTCCTACAATTTTAAAACGATAAATCGCTTCATTATTCTTTACGCGTTCTCATTAATTATATTGCGCTAATTGTTTACGCACGTACTCGGCGCGCAAAACTTCCTCGTCGATCTCCGCGTCCGCGTTCGTTCCGGTTAAGCGGCGCAAATGCGACGGTTGAATCGCCGCCGTTAACTCGTCGAGCGCCGAAATTGGCGCGGCTTCGAACAAACGTAAACGAACGCCGAGCCGAACGCTCGACAAATGCGCCATCGCCTCTTCCATCGTAATCGCTCGCGCCGATTTCAACAACGCGAAAGCGCGGCAACACCGATCCATCGCGCCGTCGCGGTCTTTTTCCAACATCGTTTGGCGCGCCTGCCGCTCGTAATTAATCACGCAAGGAATCACTTCGCAAAGCTGCTCGACGATTTCTTCTTCCGACGCGCCCAAAGTCGCCTGATTGCTGACTTGAAAAAATTCGCCCAGCACGCGCGACCATTCGCCGTACATTCCGCGCACCGCCAAATTCATTTTTTGCAGGCCGCGAAGCACTTTTTCAACCTCGTTCGTTTCGATCAACGCCGGCAAGTGGAGCATCACGCTCGCGCGAATCCCGGTTCCGACGTTCGAGGGACAAGCGGTCAAATATCCCAATTTCTCGTCGAACGCGTAATCGAGTTCGGCCTCGAACGCGTCGTCCAGCTCGTCGACTTTTTTCCAAAGGTCGCGCAAGACAAAACCGCTCGCCGTCGCCTGCAACCGCAAATGATCCTCTTCGTTGATCATCGCGCAAAAATTTTCGCGTTTTTCCAAAAGAAACGCTCGAGGTCGCGCTCCGGCTTCGGCAAACTCGCGACTCACCAAAAGCCGCTCTTGCAGAAAGCGCGCGTCGTCCTTCGAAACGTCGGCAAAATCGATAAATTCCGTTTCGTCGGTCGGAAATTTGTTCGCGACGGCTCCTTTGCAAGCCTCGACGACGTTCCGCAAATCGCCGTCCGGAGCGCGACCGACAAAGGAAAAACCGCTCAAATTTCGCGCTAAACGAACGCGACTCGAAATCGCGACGTCGGAATCCGGCCCGTCGTCGCGCAACCAAGCGCAACGCCGACGCAACAAATCGTTAAAATTCACTTAAAAGCCTCGTCTTCTCCAAACTAACGCGCTCGCTCCCGCGTTTCGCGGAAATCGCCGCTAAAATCGGTCGACGCCCTACGAACGTCGACGCCCAACGCCGACTCGACGTTCGAAACGTCTCGACGGCGCGCTTATTTTACTCTGTCGCGCCGTTTTTGCCAAGCGCAAAAATTAAAGCGCGAGCGGTTCGTTCGCCAGCTGCCGCTCGGAACGGGTTAGCTCGTACATATCGCGAATCAACTTGACGTCGCAAGGACGTTGTTTGACGTCGCGTCGGAAAAACATCCGTTCTTGCGTCGCGATCATCAGTTCGAGCGAAATTTCGGTCGTTTGCCCGAACGAGCGCGCGTAATTGACGAAACTCGGCACCGCGGTCGTTACAAAACCGTAGACCATGCTGCAGGCGCCGATCGTTTTCCCGGTGAAAATGCTCGTATTAATCGCCGTTTTCGCGTAATCGCCGACGACGCACCCCAAAAACTGCATCCGCGACGGCGTTTTTCCGGCCGGCGTTTCTTGCCAAACCTCGTTGTACGAGTTTTTCAAGTCGCTGTTGCACGTCCCGGCGCCCAAGTTTACCCAGCTTCCCAAATAACTGTGTCCCAAAAAGCCGTGGTGCTGTTTATTTGAATATTGCTCGATCGTCGTCGCCTCGACTTCGCCGCCGACTTTGCACGTCGAACCGATCGCGACGTAATCCTTAATCGCCGCGTGTTCCAGAATCCGGCTGTTCCGCCCGACGTAAACCGGCCCGCGCATAAAGGCAAAAGGCCCGATTTTAACGTTTTTATCTAAAATAACGGGCCCGTTCTTCGAATCGACGACGAAATATTCGCCGATTTCCGGACGCTCCTCGACGGCGCGCGGCACGAAGAGACCGTCGGCGATCTCGCAATAGTCTCCGGTCGCGACGCGACTCTCCAAATTTTCGTTAATGTAACGCAAATGATAACGCACCGCGTCGGAGGAACGTTCCAAGAGCGCGATCGGTTCGCCGACGTCGACCGTTTGCAGGTTCAAATCCTTCAAAATCCCTTGCAACTGCGCGCAACCGATTTCTTGACGCGGCAAAAATTCCGCCGAATTCAACGTCGCGGCGACGATCGACGAGCCGGAAACGATCGCGGCGCCTCGTTCGCAAGGGGTCGTCGTCAACGCGCGCCAAGCGTTCAGCAAGGCGTAACGCGGCGCCGTTCTCGCGTTAATCAGCAAAATCGGGCCTTTGCGCTCCCCGCGCGCCGGAGTCCAAGCGAACGGAACGTCCTCGCGCAACAAGTCGCGCAGGTGCGGACGGGCGATCAACTCGATTTCCCCCCCCAACTGCCGCGCCAAGTTCAACAAACGAAGCGAACCGACGCTAATCGAAAACGCCGGGCGCCCGACGGTAATCGGATAAAGGTCGACGACTTTATCGTCCTCAAATAAAATAATGTGCACTTACCGTCTCCTCCATTTTTCGAAAACCGCGTCGTTTTCCGTTTTCCGTTTGTATTTCGCGTCTCGACGTTTTTCGCCAATTTTTCGCGACGCTTTCCTATTTTCAACGCTTTGACCAAGCTATCGTTTTAGCGCTTCAACGCGCCGGCGCTTGACGTTCGACTCTAACGCTCGTTAATCCATTATAAAAGGAACACTCGAAAAATCAAGTTTTTTCCCGAAAAAACTTTCAACCGTTCTCTTTTCCCCCGCTTAATGAAAGCAATTTCAAAAAAATACGGAAAAATTTCGCGAAAAACGCTCAAAATAGCCTTTTTTTTCTCGACGAACGCGCTCAAATTGCGTAAAATTCCTTGAAGACGCGAAACAATCGCTTTCGCCGCTTTCGAATCGTCGCGCCGTCGCTCGACCGCGCCGTAAAAATTCGCCTAATCGCAACAAAGGACGCGCTCAATGCATAAATCGTCGTTTACCTATCTTACCGTCGCGCTCGCCGGCGGTTGTTTTGCGCTTTCGCTCCAATCGCTCTCGACCTCGACGGCTCTTTTCCCGCGCCTTGCCGCTCAATCCTTGGGCGCGCGTCAAGCCGAATCGATCGGTCAAAACGGTTTTGCCGATTTTGCGGACGCTTTCGACGCTTACGACGACGCGAAAAACGCCGCGACGCCCCTTTCGACGCAAATTCCGCCCCTCGCCGAATCGCCGTCCGCCTCGACGCCGTTCCGTCCCGCCGCCCGTTCGAACGACGATCTCGAAGCGCGCCTGAACGAATTTTCCCCGCAGGAGCGCGCGCAAATTGAAATTTACGCCAAAAATAACAAAAGCGTCGTCAACGTCGCGACCGTAACGGAAACCCAACGTTCGTTCTTCCAGCAAACCTCCGAAGGTTGCGGCAGCGGTATCGTTTTGAACGCGTCCGGCGTCGTTTTGACGAATTTTCACGTCGTCGAAGGTTCTCGCAAGATTGAAGTTACGCTTTTCAACGGCGAAACGTATCCCGCCAAACCGCCCGGCGTCGACCCGAACACCGACGTCGCGCTCCTGAAAATCGACGCGCCGGAATCGAGTCTTTTCCCGATTCAATTCGGCGACTCTTCGAAACTTCTCGTCGGGCAAACCGTTTACGCGATCGGCAATCCGTTCGGTCTCGAACGAACGATGACGCAAGGAATCGTCTCGAACCTCAACCGAACGATCGGAAGTCCGCAACAATTCCGCCAAATCAAAGGCGTCATTCAGATCGACGCGGCGATCAACCCGGGCAACTCCGGCGGCGTCCTCCTCGACTCGAAGGGCCGGATGATCGGGATGAACACCGCGATCGCCAGCCGCGTCGGCGAAAGTTCCGGCGTCGGGTTCGCGATTCCGGTCAACACGATTCACCGCATCGCGTCGATTTTGCTCGAAAAGGGCGAAGTGGTGCGCGGCGACGCGGGCGTCGTTCAAGTAACCGAAACGGAAAACGGTCTCATTCCGGGACTTATCGACGAGGGCGGCGCCGCCGACTTAGCCGGTTTGCGCGGCGGAAAACTTGTCGTTTCAATCCGCGAACGCAACGGTATTCAATATCAAACGCGGCACGTCAAGCGACCGGAAGGCGGTTTCGACGTTATTTTCGGCGTCAACGGAACTCCGGTCAAGACCGGCGAAGACTTCATCACCGCCGTCGAAGAACACGCGCCGGGCGAAACGATTATCCTTAACGTGTTGCGTCGCGGGCAAAAAATCGAGTTGCCCGTCGTCCTTAAATAACCGCGCTTACCCCTCCTTTTATCTTTCCTAATTTAACGCGTCGACGTTTCCCTTGCGTCGACGCGTTTTTCTCTTGCGCCGACGAGTCGACCGTCGTCGGCGTCGCGACGCGAATCGTTTTCGCCGCCAATTTCAGCTTTCGCGTCTCGCCGTTGCGGAACGCGCTTCTTTAATCGTCGCGCCTAAAATCGTCAAAGTCCTAAAAACTCCGATAAAACGCGCAAACCGCTCTTGAAACGCGACGAAAAATTTGAGATAATAAGAAAAATTCCGAAGTTGAAGGCGCGCGTTTATGCAGATTGTATCGTTTTTACCGAATCACCCGATTTTTCGACGTTCGTTTTTAAAGCGTCGATTTCGCGATTGCGCTTTCGTCGCGCCTTTTTCGATTTTCATTCCGCTTTTCTTTCCCGGTTGCGCCGGAGTTCCTTCCGAACC
>JAZQAP010000670.1:0-6007 GCA_045545275.1 Thermoguttaceae bacterium
GTTCGAACGCTTTTGAAGGGGCGTTCGAACGCGGGGTTTCTTGTTTTTTTGATTTTTTTGAAAACGGTTTGATAATGTTTTTGCCTTGTTTAACGAAAGCGGCGGCGTTGGTCGTCGGCGCGTTTTTTCTTGGAAATCTCGCGGTTCTAACCGCCGACGAAACGAAAACGAACGCGGTCGAAAAGACGTTCGCCGAAAAACGCGACGACGAAACGGTGAAAATCGTTGGTTTGGCGGATTTTCTGCGCGACGAAAATTTTCCGTATCGTTTTTTGAAAGCGGAGGCGCGTTTGAATCGCTCCGACGTTCGCGTCGAGAAGGAGGCGGGAACGGCGCGCGTCGCGGTTCGGCTTTCGGTCGACGTCGACGCTTATTACGATTTTGCGGAAAAGTTGGACGCGGAAGCGAAAAAGCTCGCTTTGAAAACGCGGCTTTGGGGGCAAAATTTCGATTCTGAAACGCAAAAAGGAAGTTGGTTCGTCGATCACCGGAACGCGCCGAAATTCGACGCGGATTACGCTTATCTTTTGCTTCCGACGAAGCGACCGAAAAACTTCAAAAAGGTTTCTTGGCGGGTCTATTCCGTTCCGCTCAAAACGGCGATTTTGTTGCGGCGTTACGCGGCGATCGCTCCGTCGGTCGAGTTGATTTGCAAGGACGCCGCCGGAGAAGTCGTCGCGCGGCGGTATGTTTCGAGTTATTGGCGACACGGCGGCGGATATAATTCGCCGGCGTTTAGCGCGAATCTTTGTTACGAAATTTGCCGTCCTTACGGCAAGGCTTGCGTTATGGAGTTTTCGGGAAACGCGTTGCGAGACGGAGAGTCGAATTTTTTTATCGTTGAAAATTACACGGACGAAATTCAATGTTTCTACTTTTTGCCGGTTTTTCAGTTTATACCGGCGCGTTTTCCCAGCGACGGCGGATTAAAGAATCCGAATTACCTCCGCAAAACGGTCGAGTTTTCGAAAAAACTCGAATTTAGCGTCGACAAGTTGGAACGTATTGAGAAAATCGAGTGTCGCGTCGTCGAAAAGAACTCGAAAATGGACGCGTTTTACGAACGCCTAGAAAAAGAGCTTGCCGGAACGCCGGAACGAGTCGATTTTAACGATTAACTGGCGACGACCGGTTCCGCGCGCCCCCGCTTGACGCTTTGAACGTCGGGGATATAATGAAAACGTTTTGTTCCGCCGAGGCGTTTTCGCGCCTCCGAGGCGGGGCCGTTTCGAGAAAATCGTTTCTTTATCATCGAGGTAGACATGACGCAAGAATCGCCTAAGGCCGCCGCGCCGAAAACGATGTACGATAAAATTTGGGAAAAACACTTGGTTCACCAAGAAGCGAACGGCGACGCGATTCTTTACATCGATCAGCAGCTCTGCCACGAAGTTACGAGTCCGCAAGCGTTCGAAGGCCTCCGGATGGCCGGTCGCAAAGTCCGCCGCCCGGAAAAAACGATGGCGGTGCAAGACCACAACGTCCCGACGACCGACCGCTCGAAACCGATCGAAGACCCGATTTCGCGCAAGCAAATCGAAACGCTCCGCGCCAACTGCAAAGAGTTCGGCATTCGGCTTTACGACGTCGGCGATATCGAGCAAGGCGTTATTCACGTCGTCGGGCCGGAACAAGGCTACACCCGTCCGGGTATGACGATCGTTTGCGGCGACAGCCACACCGCCACGCACGGCGCTTTCGGCGCGCTCGCGTTCGGGATCGGCACCAGCGAAGTCGAACACGTCCTCGCGACCCAAACGCTCCGCCAAAAGAAGAGTAAAACGATGCGGATTACCGTCGACGGAACGCTCGCGCAAGGCGTTACGGCGAAAGACCTTATCCTTTACATTATCGGCAAAATGACGACCGCGGGCGGCGCCGGGTACGTCGTCGAGTTCGCGGGCGAAGCGTTCCGCGCGCTCTCGATGGAAGGCCGCATGACCGTCTGCAATATGGCGATCGAAATGGGCGCCCGCGCCGGAATGATCGCGCCGGACGAAACGACGTTCGAGTATCTGCGCGGTCGCAATTTCGTTCCGAAGGGCGCCGATTTCGACGCCGCCGTCGCCGAGTGGAAGACGCTCGCGACCGACGAAGGCGCTTCGTTCGATAAGGAAGTGCGTTTCGACGCCGCCGACGTCGAGCCGACCGTTACTTGGGGGACGAACCCGGCGCAAAGCGTTCCGGTCGGGGCGAACGTGCCGAGTCCGGACGATTTCGCGAACGCCGACGAAAAGAAGATGGCGAAAGCCGCGCTCGAATATATGGCGCTCGAAGCGGGCGCGCCGATGAGTTCGATTAAGCTCGACTGGGTTTTTATCGGCTCCTGCACGAACGGGCGCATCGAGGACTTCCGCGCCGCGGCGGCGGTCGTCAAGGGGTACAAAGTCGCCGACGGCGTCCGCGCGATCGCCGTTCCGGGGAGCGGGTTGGTTAAAAAGCAAGCGGAAGAAGAAGGGCTCGACAAGATTTTCGTCGAAGCCGGATTCGAGTGGCGC
Source organism: Thermoguttaceae bacterium (assembly GCA_045545275.1). Classification (GTDB taxonomy): domain Bacteria; phylum Planctomycetota; class Planctomycetia; order Pirellulales; family Thermoguttaceae; genus RUG369. The sequence goes on from JAZQAP010000670.1 coordinate 2,499, forward strand.
GAACCGGGGTGCAGCATGTGCTTGGCGATGAACCCCGACCGCCTGCAACCGGGCGAACGTTGCGCCGGAACGAGCAACCGCAACTTCGAAGGCCGAATGGGGAAGGGCGGACGGACGCACTTGGTTTCCCCGGCGACCGCCGCGGCCGCCGCGATCGCGGGGCATTTCGTCGATATCCGCGAATGGAAATATAACTGACGCGACGGTTTAGGAAGCGTTTGGCGGCGGAGCGCGGTTTCGCCGCCGAATGAAATTTTCCCCTTATTAATGAAGAGCCGAGCGCGATTTTTCCTTTATTAATAATAAAGGGGGCGTTTGGTTCCCCGGTATCTAAGCGAATCGAATCCGAATACAAAGGTTGAAATATGCAAGCGTTTATCAAACACGAAGGTTTGGTCGTTCCGATGGATCGCAGCGACGTCGACACCGACCAACTCGTCCCGAAACAATTTTTGAAGCGCGTCGAACGGAGCGGTTTCGGCAAGTTTCTCTTCTTCGACTGGCGTTACCTGAACGACGAATACGAAGAAAATCCGGAGTTCGAGCTGAACCGTCCGGAGTTCCGCGACGCGACGATTTTGCTCGCCCGCCGCAATTTCGGTTGCGGTTCGAGTCGCGAACACGCGCCTTGGGCGGTCGCCGACTACGGTTTCCGCGTTGTTTTGGCGTCGAGTTTCGCCGATATCTTTTATAATAACTCGTTTAAAAACGGCTACTTGCCGGTTCGCTTGACCGAAGAGCAAATCGAAGAGCTGTTCCAACGCGAAGCGAAGTTCCGTCCGTACAAACTGACGGTCGACCTCGAAAACTGCGTCGTTATCGACGAAAACGGGCTCGAAATGAAGTTTGAAATCGACGATTTCCGTCGCGAAAACTTGCTCAACGGTTGGGACGATATCGGGCTGACGCTCCGTTACGAGGAAGAGATTGCCGCGTATGAAAAGGCGAACGGTATTGTTTGATTAAAGAGCGGAAACGCTTGTTTTCAAAAAGACGGGAAAACGCGGGAGCGGAGCGATGCGAAAAAAGGCGATTTTGCTGGGGAACGGGAAGCGTCAAGGCGTTTTGCAAGGCGTGGAAACGTTGCGTCCGGAGATTGAAAGCGAAGTCGACGTCGTCGCGTCCGACTTTGAAGACAAGCTCGATTTGTCGGAGATCGAAGCCGATTTGGCGATCGTTTTCGGCGGCGACGGCTCCGTCTTGCGGGCGGTGCGGCAGATGAACGAACGCCAGCTCCCGGTGCTTTCCGTTAACTTGGGGACGCTGGGCTTTTTGGCGAGTTTGAATCCGGACGAAGTCGGGGCGTTTTTGCGTTCCGACGCGTTCCGAAATTTTGAAGTTCGCGACCGTCGGCTCCTGATTTGCTCCACTTGGCGCCGCGTTTTGGATGGAAAAGTCGATTCGACCGTTAAAGTCGGAAACTGCGAGCGCGCGTCGGGATGCGGTTGCGGTTCGGAAAATTGCGGCGATTTCCTCGTTCCGGTTTCGAGCGCGTCGACGCTGAAAAACTGGGCCGCGCCGTCGAACTGGAATCCCGGTTCGACCGACCGCGTTTGCGTCGCGAGCCGCCTCGTCGTCAACGAAGCCGCGTTTCTCGCCGGGCCGCCGTTCACTACCGCGACGTTGGACTTGGCGATCGACGGCGCTCGGGTAACGACGTTTCGCGGCGACGGCCTCATCGTCGCGACGCCGGTCGGTTCGACCGGGCACAGCCTTTCCGCGGGCGGGCCGATTCTTCGCAACGACTTGGACGCCGTCCTTGTGATGCCGTTAAGTCCGCAAACGCTGAACTTCCGTCCGGTGATCGACTCCGCGTCGCGGGTTTACGAGATGCGCGCGCTGGCCGGGGAGGTTTACTTGGTGATCGACGGCGAGTCGCGGCAAAAGCTGACGCCGGACGATTTGGTCGTCGTCCGCAAGGCGCCGTTCTCGTTCCGAATGATCAACGTGCCGTCGAACCGTCATTACCGCAACCTGCAGCGCAAACTCGGTTGGGCGACCGACGCGCTGGCGTGCAGTCGCGATTTTTTCGACGCTAAATAGGCGGGCGACGTTGTTGGACGGCGGTAAATAGCGGAGAAACCGTCTTGAAACGCGGCGGCGATTTTTCAAGGAATCGCCGCCGCGTTTGTTTTTTTCTAAGCGCGTTATTTTCTTGGACGCGGCGTCGTTCGGCGGTTTTCGCTTGAATTTTATTGAAAAGTCGATTATTATTAATTAAGGAAAGGTAAAACGCGTTTGGAGAACGCGGCTCGACGGCGACTTCCGGCGTTTTCGAGCGGTTCAAGCCTTCCGACCTTTCGGCGACTTTCAAATAAGAGGCAAGCGGCGAAAAATGAGCGAAAAAAACTATTCTTACCGACTTCCGTATTCTTTCCGTCGGCGGCATTTTTGTTCTTATTGCGGCGCGATTTACGGGTATCCGGTCTCGGGCGAACTTGAGGGAGCGTCGCCCAAGTCGGAGACGGGCGCGCGCGTCGACGCCGAAAAGAAGTTGGAAAAGATTCGAGAACGAACCGCGCTCGACAAGCCTTGTCCGAATTGCGGACGCTATTCTTCGGAAACGTTGGCTTGCCTTGCCGTCGGGGACGCCGACGGAACGATTCTCGCGCCGTTGCTCGGCGGATTGGCGGCGGCTTTCGCGTCGACGCTTCTTTTGACGACCGACGTTAATCTTTGGACCGTTTTATTAGCGTTCGCGACGTGCGGCGCGATCGCGTTTTTCGTCGTCGCCTCTTGCGATCGCTTGAAACGTATGAACGCGTCGCCGGGGGAAAATCTCGCGGCGCTCGCGAACGGCGTCGAGTTGCGCTCCGAGCTGTTCGATATTTGAACGAAATTCGCTTGGGGGCGCGAAGTCGACAAAACGACGTTTCGAGCGTTGGAGTATTTTCGGCTGGCGCGGCTCGTTTTTCCGTCGTTCGCGGTTTTGTATTTTTTCGGTCGCGCGACGGGAGCGTTTCGGAGCGCGCAAGGGTGGGAATACGAGAGCGTTTGGCGGCTTTGGCTCGCGATGATCGGAACGGCGATCGCGTTGGCGGTTCTCGAAGGACGCGCCGGGAGCGAAGAAAATCGTTTTCAAGGGAAAAAGCCCCTTGCGTTGGACGGTTCCGAAAAGGAGAACGCGGCGGAGACCGAGTCGTTTGAGCGAAAGGGCGGCGACGGCGAAATTTTCGACGAAACGGCGGCGGACGACTCGGCGACTTGGGAAACAACGCGCTTCGGCGCGTCTTGGCCGAACGCGGCGGCGGAAACGGGATTGGGCGAAACGGCGGCGGAAAAGGCGGATTTTGCGGCGCGTTGGGAGTTGAGCGACGAACGAGAAGAGGCGGTCGAGGAAGCGTTCGCGACTTTCGGAGAAGGCGACCAACCGACGGAAACGGAAGCGCTTGCGCCGGAACAAGAGGAAACGCCGAACACGCCGCCGACGAACCGCGTCGCGCCGGTCGCCGTCGAGGAAACGTCCGAGGAAACGGAAGTCGTCGAGCGGGAACGAGTCGAACGGGAAC
>JAZQAP010000671.1:0-4812 GCA_045545275.1 Thermoguttaceae bacterium
CTTGACGCGGGGGGCGGCGTCGCGTAAAATATTGGCAAAGAACGGCGCGGAAATCCTTCTCAATTCCGCGCGGCTCGCTTGAAAAGCCCGCGTTTCGGCGATTTTTCGCCGCCGTCGCCGTTTTTAGGTTCTCCCGACGACCCTCTCTCTCCGAGGTCGCGTTCACCGCCCGGGGCTACGGCGTCCTACCCACCCCCCGACGTTTTTTTCGGCGGTCGTTCGACGCGATTCTTTCAACGGTTTTCAACTTATTTTGGCGTTTTGCGCTTGATTTTTGTTTTCGCAAGGCGTTTTTGTCGCGTTTGCGATTGCGACTTGTCGCCCTTAATTGCGATTCGTTTCGACCCGGCGTATTTTGTTTGGTTGCGTCGCGTTTAGTTTTAATTGGCGTTCGTTATGCCGCTCGACGATTGGCTTGACTCCGCGTTTGGCTCCTCGAAGTCCGCAACTTGAAAGGTAAACCGCTTTGGTCGCGAAGCCGTCTCCCGCGCAACTCGCCGCCGCTCGAACCGCCGTCGCAACGCTTAACGACGACGCTTTAGCCGCCGAGCGATTGCTCGAGATCTCGCAAGAAGAAGGGTGGGGGTGGAGTCCGGACGACGCGACGAAGGCGGTCGCGACGGCGCGTTCGCGCATCAAAAAAGCGGCGTCGAAAATCAAGACGAAAGAAGAAATCGGCGTCGGACTCGCGCGGCTCAACGAAATTTACAAGCTCGCCGCGTTCGCGCAAGACGGCAAAACGGCCCTCGCCGCCGAAAAGGAGCGGTGCAAGCTCCTCGCGCTTTACGACAAAATCGAAGAGCGCGAAACGGCGACGGTCGACCGCGAAAAAGAAGAGGCGCGGCGTTGGCTCGAATCGGCGCTAACCGACGTCGAAAACGTCGGCTCGCTCGGGCTCGACGACTTGGCGCGAATCGCCGTTTATCGAATTGTCGGAAAGGAAACGAGTTAGCGTCGGAGGTTCCGGCGGCGAAGGAAGGGCGAAGGGCGGAAAATGCCGAGCGTCGGACGCAAACGGCGCGAGCAGGAGGCGGCGCGCAAAAAGATCGCGCAAGCCGCCGAAAACGAAATTTACCCGCTTCCGACGAGCGGCGATTTTCGCCGCCGCGTCGAGTGCGAACGCGACCCGGAACGCTGGCTCAAGACGTACTTGCCGAAGATTTTTTCGGCGCCCTTTTCGCCGTCGCAGGTTCGCCTGATCGGGAACTGTTGGGACGCGATCCGCGCCGACTCGTCGAAAAGCGTCAACGCTTACCGGGGGTTCGGGAAAACGTCGATTTTCAGCGGCTTAATGCTGATGTGCTTGGCTTGCGGGCGTTTCCGACACGCGTATTACGTCGCGGCGGAGGGCGGGAAGTCGAAGGAGGCCGCCGACTGGTTCGCGAAAATCCTGCACGCGCCTTTCGATATTCCTTGGGCCGACGTCGGCGCGTTCGGGCTCGACTATCCGGAAATTTTTTACCCGATTCGTCGCCGACGCAACGTCGCGAACAAGCCGCTGACGTATCGGGGCGAACCTTGCGCGATCAAAATCGGCCCGGCGTTGATTCAGCTTCCGACGATCGCCGGGTCGCCGTCGAGCGGTTCGGCGTTGAAGTTCACGTCGGCGCGCAAAGCGATTCGCGGGTCGAGTCATACGATTCGCGGCGTCGGGAACTTCCGCGTCGCCGCCGTGATGTTCGACGACGTGCAAACCGACGCGAACGCCCGGAGCGAGAAGGAAACGGAGAACATCGTCGACACGATTATTTCGTCGGTCAACTACCTTTCCGGGAAAGAGAACGACGGGCGCAAAGAACCGCTCGTCGTTTTATCGGCGATCACGCAGAACCGACCGGGCGACGTCGCGGAACAGCTCCGCGTAAGAATGCCGCAACTGAACGCGGAGATTATCCCGTTTTTGCGGAGCGTTCCGAGCGACTTCGGCGAATGGAAGAAGTACCGCGACAAGTTCGTCGAGATTTACAACGCGAACCCGGAGAACCCGGCGTTAAGTCGTTCGCTCCTCAACGATTATTACCGGTCGCGCCAAGCGGAGATCGAACACGATTGCGTCGCCGACGACCCGCGAATTTTCGAGCGGACGCAACTTTCCGCCGTCCAGTACGCGCTGGAAAAGTGGTGCGTTTCACAGCGTTCGTTCTGGTGCGAGTTGCAAAACGACGCCGCCCGGGGCGCGCAAGAGGAAGACGGCTTGCTGACGCCGATCGTCGTGTTGCGCAAAAAGCGCCCCCTGAGCGACGGGGAAGTCCGGACGCTCAAACGTTGGCAAGTCCCGGACGAAACGGCGGTTATGACGGCGCATATCGACGTCGGCGACCACTACCTGAACTACGAAGTCGTCGCGTTCGAGCCCGACGGCGCGTTTTCGCACGTCGTCGACTTCGGGATTTGGCCGGAGCAAAATTACCCGACGACGTCGAAAAAGGTTTTCCGCCGCGACCTGCAAGAGGTTTACCGGCGCGGCGACCGGTTCGACCGCGTTCGCGACGCGCTCGTCGACTGCCTCCGACATATTTTCGAACAACAGTATTTCGACGCGAACGGCGCCCCGATTTCGGTCGACGACCCGAGCCCGTTCGAACGTTTCGGGGCGCTCCGCGGCAAACGCTTTTGCCGCTTGGCGCTTTGCGGCGTCGACAGTTCGGACGGCGAGGCGGCCCCGGCGGTTTGGGACGCGGTTTCGACGTTCCATCGGCTCGACGACGGTCGCTTTTACGGGCGGGCGCTCCCGACTTACGGCGACGCGGCGAAGTCGCGACTGTTGCGCTTTTACGACTTGAAGCCGGGCGAGTGGCGGCGCGGCGCGTTCTCGGCGTCGACTTGCGATTGGATCGAGAACCCGACGTCGCGGCGGCGCGAACTCGACGGAAACCCGGCGGTTCCGGCTTGCCTCCTTTACGACGCGAACACGTACAAGACGCGGCGCGACGAGGCTTGGCGGCTCCCGACGAACCGGCCCGGCGCGTCGAGCCTTTTCGACGGCGACGACCCGGAATATTTGGCGATGTTCGCCGAACAGCAATGTTCGGAGGAAGTTAAGAGCGAGAAGAAAATATCGAGCCAACTTTATAAAATTTGGGACTTTAAGAAACCGCGCGTCGCCGACAACGAGTTCCTCGACACGGACTCCGCTTGCCGCGCGCTCGCGCATTACGTCGGCGTCGAGCCGACGATCGGACGCCCGCGACCGCTGGAAATTAAATGGACGATCTTATGACGAACCCCCGCCCGAACGACCCCGCGTCGACCGACGCGGCCCAATCCCTGTTAAACGGCTTGAAACCGGAAGACGTCGCAAGCGTTTCGAGCGCGGGCGTCTCGATTCAATTCCGCTCGCCGAAAGAAAAGCTGGAAGCGGAGCGTCTCCAAGCCGCGCAAAATTACAACCCGTTCGCGTTCTTCGACCCGAACGACCGGAGCTTGCGCCGATGAAGCCGACCCGTTTTTCGCGCCTCGCGTCGGAACTCGTTCCGCCGATTTTCCGCCGTTTCCGGCTCGGTCGCGCCGCGCTCGACTCGACCGCGACGAACGAACGGACGGCGGACTATTACGCCGACGCGGTCAACGAACCGGCGACGCTCACCTTCGACCGGCAAACGCAGGAAGTCGCGCAAGCTCGGGCGCAAATGGAGTTCTTGAACGACGCGCTCTTTTTCGGCGCTTGTCAAAAGATCGCCGCGCTCGTCGCCGGGGCGGGGCCCGCGCTGAAAATCGACGGCCCGTTTTCGCCCTTCGTCGCCGCTCGATACGCCGACGCGACGGCGAAGTCGCAATACCTCGAAAAGTGTTTCGGGCGGTTCGCCGACGCGATCGGGCTTCTCGAAAAGATTCGGCTCGTCGCGATGGAGACGCTTTATCACGGCGAGACGTTTTTCCGCAAAATCCCGTCCCGGGCGACCGTCGAAGGGTTCGATTACGCCGCGATCCGCCCGGAGCGAATTTGCGATCCGCCCGGTTTCGCGTTCGACCCGCTCGTCAACGACGGCGTTCGATACGACCGCCCGGACGACGCCGCGACGCCGGTCGGGTATTACGTCCAACGCGAAAACTTGAACCCGTTCCTCGAAACGCTCGAATGGGAGTTCGTCCCCGCCGACGAAATCGTTCACACGTTCCACCGAGCGCTTCCGCAACAGCGGCGCGGCGTTCCGGAGTCGCAAAGCGCGCTCAATTTGATTCGCGAGCTAAAAATTTTGCGGTCGCTCGAAATCCAAGCGGTCAAGAACGCGGCGAAGTTTTCGGTCATTTTGCACACCGACAACCCGACCGTTTTAAGCGCCGCTTACGCCGAAGCGGGCGCGCTCAAAATCCCGAAAGCAGGGGAGTCGAAAGCGCTTCCGGACGGCGCGTTCGTCGCTCCGCTCGGAATGGCGCCGACGTTCGGCGACGCGAAACACCCGACGACCGGCTTCGACGCGTTCAAACGTCTTCTCGCCGGAGACGTCGGCGCGGCGCTCGGCGTCGGTTGCGGCAAGATTAACAACGACCACTCGAGTTACAACTTTTCGTCGGCGAAGATGGACGAGCAAATCGACGCGACGATCGTTCGCGTCCGCCAAAAGAAGATCGCCGCCGACTTCCTCGACGTCGTTTTCAACGACTGGCTGACGGAGTTCGCCGTCCTCGACCCGGTCGCGGACGAGCTTCTAACGTTGACCGGGGCGCCGGAGAACGTCGCGCGGCGCTGGCTCTTTCCGGAACCGCGTTCGATCGACCGCAAAGCCGACGCGGAAGCGGACGAAATCGAACTTCGCAACGGCACGATCACCCTCGAACAGATCGCGGCGCGTCGCGGCGAAGATTACGACG
>JAZQAP010000672.1:0-2921 GCA_045545275.1 Thermoguttaceae bacterium
GATCGCCAAGTCGGTTTGCCAAGCCATCGGGTTCAACGTCGCCTCTTCGCCGCCGTGTTCGGACGCCCAAAGCGCCGACGTTTGCGCAAGGAAAACGCCGAGCGCCGCCGTCGCGACAAGAGCCGCTCGTCGTTTCGAGCCGCGAAAACCGCTCGCCGCCGCGTTCAACTCGTTAAACTTCATGTCAACACCCCATTTTTGCTTTCGGGTCTCGCGCCGACCCAACGCCGACGCGTCGAACGGGCTTACTTCAACATGCAGACGATCAACGCAAAGAAGGTAACGCCTTCGACGAGCGCGGCGGAAATAATCATCGCGGTTTGGATTTTGCCGGAGGCTTCCGGTTGACGCGCCATCGCTTCGACCGCGCTCGCGCCGATGCGCCCGATCCCGATCCCGGCGCCGATCAGCGCGAGACCGCAACCGACCCCGTAAAGTCCCGAAAAGTCGAACCCGGCGTTTTCCGGAGCGACGGCGGTCGCGGCTTCCGGAGCGGCGGCGGGAGCGTCTTGCGCCAAAGCGGCGAGCGGAGCGCAGAAGAGAGCGAAAACGAACGTCAAGACGACGAGTTTGGCGAGCTTATTCACGGAAATTCTCCTAATACGGTTGGGTTTATCGTTCGCCGCGCGAATCGCTCGACGCAAAAAACGAGCGCTCGACGGAAAACCGAGTTGTTATTCAATTTTTATCGCGCGTTTCGACGCCGCTTTTCGCGAAACCGCCGATTCCGAGCGTTTTTATCGTTATTTTGTCGTTATATTATATAAGGGGCGACGCCGGAAAAACGCCCGTCGGGCGCCGCGTTCGCGCTTTCGTTCGTCGGCGCTTAGTGTTGGTGTTGCGCCATTCCGATGAAAATCGACGCGAGGAACATAAAAATGTACGCTTGCAAAAAAGCGACGAAAAGTTCGAGCAAGCTCAACGCGACGCTCATCGCGACGCTCCCGACGGTAACGCCGACCCAAAGCGCGAGGTAATCCGCGGTTCCGGCGATGAAACCGAGCAAAACCGCCAAAACCAAGTGTCCGGCGAACATATTCGCCAAAAGACGCACCGCCAAGACGACGTGTTTAATGAAAAGCCCGACGACTTCGATAACGAAAATCATCGGCTTCAAGACGACCGCGAGCGCGAGCGGAAGCTCCATCGACGGAACCTGCCCGAGCCAAAAGCCGACGACGCCGAATTTCTTCATCCCGGAATCGACCAACACGACGAACGTCGACGCGGCCAACACGGAAGTCGTCGCGAGCGCGCCGGTCGGAGAAGCGCCGAACCAGGGAATCAGCCCGGCCAAATTGCAAAAGAGAATGAAGAAAAAGAGCGTCCAAAGAAACGGCGCGAAACGCCCGACGTCCTTTTTGCCGATCGCCGGCGTCATTACTTCGTCGCGCAAATAAAGAAGGAAAACCTCGATCAGGTTCCAAAATCGTCCGCGAACCGGCTTTCCCGACTTAATCTTCGCGGCCAACGGGAAGAAAATCGCGATCATCAGAACCGCGACGGCGAGCTCGACGACCATAAACCGCGTAATCTGAACGCCGCAAATCGTCGGCAACTCGGGCAAATGCCCCATAAACTGCGGAACGTGGTACTCGGAACCGTCGGAAACGTGCCCCGCCAAATCGCCCATATTAATCAGTTCGCCGCTCATAATCGCTCGGTTCGTTCTTCCCCAACGTCGTTGGTTCTTAGCGTTGAAGCTTATATCGCGACCGTCGCCGCTCGACCGCCGCCGTCAAAATCGTTATTATCGTCGCGACGTTCATTCGTCGCTTCAAACGCCGCGCACCGACGAGCCGTTTCGTCGTCGCCAACGCCGCGATTGTATTGTTTATTCGCTATAATCGTTTGATCCGTTCTTTTTCGCCCGTTTTTTCCAACGTTTTAAACGCCGCTCGTCGATCGGAAAAATCGCCGCGAGGTGCAACGGCGCGGTCGCGAAATACGCGACGAGAAGCGCCTTCAAGCCGGTTCGCGCCGCCGTCGGTTCGCCCGAAACGACGAACGCCAACGCGACGACGCCAAAGACGCCCGTTCGCGCCCAAATACCGTAAAACACCTCGCCGACGCCGATTTCGCCGCGATACCGGAAATACGCCGCGACCGCGAACGCCGTCGCGCCGTTCGAAACGCAAAAAACCGCCGCTAAAATCCACGGAATCGTTAAAGTCGCCGCCGCGTCGCCCAGCATATAACGACCGACCAACGCCCACACGACGCTCGCGTAAACGCTCCACCCGACGACGCGCGCCGTCAAGCTCGCGACGCATTCGGGTTTTAACGTTTTTTCTTTTTTTGACGCGTCGAGCGGTCGAGGCGATTCCGAAACTTGGGAAACGTCGTCGACTCGCTTCATCGGCGCCGCTCCGTTTCGCCGACGTTAGGCGAATTTTCCGTTTGCTCCGACGCCTTCGAGTCTTCCGACCGTCCCGTTTTTCCCGCGAAAAACACCGTCGCGCGCGCCAAAGTTTCTTCGAACTCGTCGCGCAAGGCCTCCGTTTTTAACGATACGGCGGAAATTTCCGCGTCGACGTTATCGCGTTTTCGAACGTTTTCCGACGCTTTCGAAGCGGTCGCGCCGTCGCGTCCCAAACGCTTCGCCGCCGCGACAAGCCCGACGCAGAACGCCGCCGCGCCCGCGAGAGCGCCGACGACCGTTCCCCAAGGCGCCGTTTCAAAACGCCGGTCGACAAAATATCCTAGAGCCGCGCACAAAGCCGCTTGCGCCGAGACGGTTGAAATACGCGCAACCGCCGCGTAGCCGACCGCTAGGGACGAAAAATCACCGTTGCTGTTACCCATTTGTTGCTCGTCGGCGACAAGTCGAACGCCAAGGAAAACGCGCCGTTTTCCAACGTCGGTTCCGTCGGCTTCGTCCGTTCGCTTCCGTTTCGTCCGATCGTCGGAGTCGTTTTCGC
>JAZQAP010000673.1:0-3925 GCA_045545275.1 Thermoguttaceae bacterium
GATCCTGTTTTTGCCGCCGGTCGACCCGAGCGCGGCGGAGGCGTTTTGCGTCGAGGTTCGGGAAGCGTCCGGGGCCCGCGACCGCGACCGTTTTTGGTTGCGCAACGGCGACGAGTTCGACGGCGAACTCTTGAAAGTCGACCGTCGGCGCGTTTGGGTTCGAGCGTTCGACGTCGAGTTCGCCGTTCCGCGAGGTCGCGTTCGCGCCGTTCGGTTCGCGGAAGTTGGGGAGAACGCGAAAGACGAGAGGTTTGGCGAAGGCGGGAAAATGCGGGAGAGCGGAGAAAACGGAGAAAAAGGACGAATTTGAGCGAAAAAACGACGCTCGTTTGTCGAAAACGAGCGTCGTTTTTTGCGTTTTGCCGATTTTGACGGCGGCCTTTAAGCGGTCGAGCGACGATTAGCGCGCGAAACCGACGCCGAAACTGAAGACTTGGCGGACGTCCGAATCGTCTTCGACGACCGGGAAGGTGAAGTCGAGCGCGAGCGGCGCCGGGCCGAGCATCGGAATCGCGAAGCGGAAACCGAAACCGGGCGCGACGCGGAACGTCCCCCAATCGTCGATATTTTTCGCGACCGTCCCGGCGTCGACGTAAAACGCCAACTGGAACTCGTCGCCGCCGGAGACCGGAATCAACAGTTCGGCGGTGTTGTAAAATTCGAAGTTCCCGCCGACGCCGAATTGCGTGTTGGCGTAGCGCGGCGTAACTTCGCGGTACTCGAACCCGCGGAGGTTTTGCGAACCGCCGCCGTAATAACGTTCGTAAATCGGCGTGTCGTCGCCGGTCCAACCGACGTGCGACGAGAGCCCTAGCACCCAGCGCCCGGAACCGTCGAAACGTTTGCGAAGCGTTTTATAATAACGAGCGTCGAGGGAGGCGCGCGGGAACTGATAGTCGCCCAACACTTGTTCGATCATGCCCTTGACCAAGTAACCGGCCGACGGCGTGAACGGGTGGTTGCGCGTGTCGTAGGTCGCGGTGAGCCCGAGCGTGTACATATCGTGTTTGCCGAGCGCGGACGTTAAATCCGGCACGAACAGCACCGACGGGTCTTTGATTTTAACGTTGTAAAGCCCGAAGTTCGCGGTCGTCGAAAAACGCGGCGTCCATTGGCGACCGAGGCGTAACTCGCCGCCGTAACGCGACTCGAACCAATCGTCGTAGGAGTGGTCGCCGTAAAGGGCGGTAACGCCGAACGTGTGTTTTGTGTTGAAGACGTAAGGCACGTCCCAAGAAACCGAGTAGCGTTGGACTTCGTCGCCGGGGCTCGCTTGCGCGCTGAAAATTTGCCCGCCGCCGCGGAACGCGTCTTTCCAACCGTCGAGCCGCCAAAAACTGGTCGGCAAGCGGAACATATTGAAGTTGCGTTCGGTGAAGCTGACGTTCCCGACGAGACCGTAGTCGGAGTTGACGCCGATCGACGCTTGGAACATCCCGGTGCGCCCTTCTTGCACCTTGACCAAGACGTCGCCGTCGTAAATTTCGTCGTCCGGGGCTTCCGGAACGATCGGCTCGAGGAGTTCTTCCCCGACGGAGCCGTAAACGCCGTCGGCGAAACCGGGCGCGGAGTTTTCGTCGTCGGTGGCGAGCGGCGCTTCGTAGTTCGCGTAGTTCGAGGAATCGGCGTATTGGGACGGCGCGTCGGAGGCGGAACCGTCGTCGTAAGCGCGATAACCGGCGTAACCGTAATCGCCGTTCGCGTTGGCGCCGCCGTTGTTTTGCGTCGTAAGGTTCGAAAAACCGGACGGAAGTTGACGCGCTTGCGCTCGAACGACCGACGCGTAGGCGGAGGGCGCCGCTTGCGTCGAGTAGACCGAATTTGTCGAATTTGCCGAGTTTGCCGACGGGGCGTAAGCTCGGTAAGACGCGCCGTTCGCGTCGTCCGCGACCGCCGGGAAAGACGGGGCGGAATAGGCGACTTGGCGAAGCTCGGCGGTCGGCGCGGTTTGGCTTAACGGCGCGCCGTTCGCGTCGTCGGTTTCGCGGAGTTTGCCGTTAAAATAGGATTTGCCGTTTTTTTCGGCGTTTTCGACCGCTTCGGCGTCGGCTTTTTCGGCGTTTTCGAGCGGGATTTCGTTCCCGTCGTCGTCGAAACGACGCGCTTCTTTGACGACGCTGACGTTCGGTCGATCGTTTTCTCGACGAACGCGGAAGGAGCGGCTTTCGTCCGGAACGACCGCGATTTCCGGGAGTTGCCCTTCTTCCGGCTTGTCGTTGAAGTAGCCGGATTGACGGAGCGAGTTTTCGCTCATCCGGATTTTTTTCCCGTTGAGGAGCTCGCCCGGCGCGACGTCGAGCATGTTCAGGACGACCGACGTCATCGTGCGCGACTCCGTGCCGACGTAGTCGACGATCACGTCGCGAACGCGGTAGCGGTGGTCTTCCGTAATCGAGTAACGAATATCGACGACGCCCGGTTCGTCCGTAAATAGTTGCGTCGGAACGACGTCGGCGCGAACGTAACCTAAGTCTTGATATTTGTAACGGAGCGCGATTCGGTCGAGTTCGATATCCGTTTGATTGTAGGCGTCGCCGCGTTTCACTTTTAGGAGCTTTTCGAGTTCGTCGGTTTTGACGACTTTATTCCCTTCAAAAATGAAATTACGAATTTTGTAACGCGGGCCTTCGTCGATGATATAACGAACGGAAACCCAAGCGTTTTCTTTACCGAGTCCGGCGAACCCTTCGCCCTCTTCGTACCAAGCGTCGACGCGAGCGTCAAAAAATCCAAGCGCGCGGTAATATTCGAGGAGTTTCGCGACGTCGGCGTCCAAGCGTTCGCGCGTAAAGTTGCCGCCGATGAAGTAAAGGAAACCGGGTTTGACGGTAACGAGGCTGTGGAGGCGCGTCGAACTAGCGATCGTGTTCCCGACGAACTTCGTGCTGAGGACTTTCTGTTTGCGCCCTTCGTCGACGAGGTAAACGACGCCGACGTCTTCCGGGCGGTCGCCGCGCAAAATTTCGACGTGCGGTTCCGGATATTCCTTACTTTTGTAAAGTTCGATAATGCGAAGGCGACCGTTTTCGACTTCGTAAGGGTCCATTCGCGTTTCGCCCGGCTTGACGCCGAGTTCGTCGAGAATGTCGAGTTTAGCGATTTTACGGTTGCCGACGATTAAGATGTAACGCATCATTCGGCGAGGCGTTAAGTCGAAGTTGACGACGACCTTGTCCGGCGCGTCGGGGCGCCAAGAGGTGGAAATCGCGACGTCGACGAATTGCTTCGTTTGCAGGAGCGCGCGTTTGTCCTCTTCGAGACGCTGGCGGTTGAAGCGCGCGCCGATTCGCGTTTTAATGATTTGGTTGAATTGTTGCGTCGTCATTTCGAGGCCGGAGACGCGGACGTCTTCGACGATCAACTTTTGCTCGTCTTCTTCCGAAAGGCTCGCTTCTTCGAGCGGACGCGCGCTCGGCTCGGCGCTTTCCGACGGCGTCGCGACCGTTTCGACCGGCGCGCCGGATTCGAGCGAAATCGTCGGTTGCGGCGCCGCTTCGACCGGATCGACGAACTTGTCGAAGTGGCGACGAACTTCCTCCGAAGCGTTGTTCGGCGAGTTGATCGGCGAGTCGGCGGACGGCAAAACGACTTCCGGGCCGGAAAAACCGGCGGCGTCGGCGCTCGTCGGAGCGGCGAAGTCGAGCGCGACGTACGCCGGAGCGGTCGGGAAATCGAGACGCGGGGCGACGTCGGGCGCGGCGGCGACCGTTTCGACGCGCGGCGTCGGCGTCGTTTGCGGAAGCGCGAACCCTTCGAATCCGCCGGTCGTTTGGGGGACTTGGGCGTTTTGCGGAGGTTGTTGCGTCGCGAAATCCGCGAATCCGCCGGTTGTTTGGGGGGCTTGGGCGTTTTGCGTCGTTTGCAAAGGTTGGGACGGCGTCGGAGCGTAATCCGCGAAACCGCCCGACGTCGGAAGTCGGAGGCC
>JAZQAP010000674.1:0-7910 GCA_045545275.1 Thermoguttaceae bacterium
ATCGACGAATACGCGTTCGACTCTTGCTCCGCCGACTTAACGCTTTGCGGAACAAGCGGTTCCGTCGCGGAAAAATTCGCTCGCAAACGCGGTTTTCGCTTCGAAGCGCGTTGACGCCGCGTCGCGTTAACCGGTTCCTAAATCGCAATTTCCTCAACTTTTGCGACGACGTTTAAAAAAGCGATTAAACAACAAAGAATATTACGTTGCAAAGCGCGTTTCGGCGCTTCAGATTTTTACCGACGCCGCGAAGTCGTTTCGAATCGACGCGACGTCGCCACCATTTTTAAGGAACTTTAGCTTATGTCCAACTCGTTATTTTCTCGACTTTTCGCGCCGCTCCTTTGCGTCGGCGTCGGTCTCGGCGGACTCTTCGTCGTCGCCGGTTGCTCGAACGGCGGCAAAACCGCGTTACAAGGCGAAGCGACCTACGGCGGCGAGCCGATTCCGCTCGGAACGATCACCTTCACGCCGCTGGGGGACGGCTTCCGCGCGATTCAAACGATTACGGACGGCAAGTTCGATATTCCGGCGAAACACGGCGTCGCGCCCGGCGCATATACCGTTACCGTCGAGGGTTACAACGAAGCGCCCGCCGACGATCCGGACCAAGTCGCCGACAAAATGTTTCCCGACTACTCGACGTCGTACACGGTCGAAGCGGGCGTTCCGATCGTTATCGACATTCCGTTAGTCGAGTAACGGCGCGCTTTACCGTTCGTTTTCAACATTTTTCCGCAATTTTTATTTACACGCGTTAACGCAACGTCGTTTCACCCCGTTTAACTTTCGACGACGCGATTATTATTTAGCCATCCATTGTCAACAAGGAGTTTAACGATGCAACGATTTTCTTCCCGTTCGTCGCGTTTCGACTCGACGCAACCGCTTAACCGTCAAGGCTTTACGCTCGTCGAGCTTTTGGTCGTCATCGCGATTATCGGCATTTTGATCGGTCTGCTTCTCCCCGCCGTTCAGGCGGCTCGGGAAGCGGCGCGGCGGATGCAATGCACTAACAATATGAAACAACTCGCTTTAGCGGCGCACAACTACCACGATATTAACAACAATCTTCCGAACGACGGCTACTTCATCGTCGGGAAAACGAACAAGCAGCATTGGCTCGGCGTCCTCGCGAAATCTTGCCCTTACCTCGAACAAACCGCGGTTTACGAACTCCTCGACTGGAACCGCAACTACAACGACGCGAACACGAACGCGAAAGCGGCCGAACATCGAGTCGACGCTTTCCTTTGCCCGTCCTGTTCGACGCTTAACTCGGTTGGCGGCGGCGAAACGACTTGGTTCACGTCGCACTATTACGGCAACGGCGGCGCGGACGGCGTAAAGCCCGATTCCACGCAAACTTACGGTCTCATCACCACGCGCACGACCAGCGGCGGAATCTCCGACAACGGCCTTTTGACGGTCGGCTACCACCGCAATTTCGCGTTCGCGTCGGACGGCACGTCGAACACGGTTCTCTACTTCGAGTCGTCTTGGAACGATTACCAAGGTTTTCGCGGTTGGCCGCGCGGCGCTTACGTTATGAACGCGGGTTCCGACTACCAATCGCCGAACAACGGCTACTGGAACACCTGCTCGATTAAGTCGTTTAAAACGGCGTTTTACATCAACGCCGGGATTCAAGCGAAATCGCGCGGCGACTCCTCGACGACGAGCGGCACCGGGCGTTTCAGCCCCTTCCGTTGCGCCGGACTTTGGACGAGCCATCACCCGGGCGGCCTGAACGTCTCGATGGCGGACGGCTCGGTGCGGTTCCTCTCCGAAACGACGTCGGACAACGTTTTGCTCTCGATCGCGTCGGCCAACGGCGGCGAAAAATACTCGCTCGGCAACTAAACTCGGCAATCAAGCGCACAACGCAACCCCTTCAACCGCGCCGGTTAGCGCAAACGTTTCCTTACGGCGCTTTTTCGCCGACTCGTTCCCGAGCGTTCGAGTCGGCGGCGGTTCGACGGTTTTTCCAAAAAACGCTTGCGCGGCGCGGTCGCTCCGGGTATAATGGACGCGTCGACGGCGGTCGGGTTCGGTTTTCCTCGTCCCGCTCGCCGCTTCCTCACATAACTTGAACATTTACAACGCGTTGCGACGTTCCGTTCGTCGCTTCCGCTTTCCCCTTTTTAGGAGACGCTTTATGAAAAAAACGCTCTTCGCGACCGTCGCCGGTTTTTGCGCGACGGCGGCCCTTTTCGCGCTTTCGACGCCGCTAACGTCGGTTCGCGCCGAAGAACCGAAAATCGCAAACGAATACGACGTCGTCGTTTACGGCGGAACCAGCGCGGCGATCACGACCGCCGTCCAAACGAAGAAAATGGGCAAAACGGTCGTCGTCGTTTCGCCGGACGTCCACCTCGGCGGCCTCTCGAGCGGCGGGCTCGGCGCCACCGACTCCGGCAACCGAACCGTCATCGGCGGGCTGTCGCGCGAATTTTACCACCGACTTTGGCTCCACTACCAAAACGACGACGCTTGGACGTTCCAAGAAATGCCGCGTCAAAACGGCATCCCGGGCCAAGGCGGACGCGGTATCGACAACGAAACGAAAACGATGTGGGTCTTCGAACCGAGCGTCGCCGAGAAGGTGTTCGAAGATTTCGTCGCCGAATATAAGATTCCCGTCTTCAAAAACGAACGCCTCGACCGCGAAAAAGGCGTCGTCAAAGAGGGCGCGTCGATCCGCTCGATTACGACGCTTTCCGGCAAAAAGTTCGTCGGCAAAATGTTTATCGACGCGACTTACGAAGGCGACCTAATGGCCGCGGCGGGCGTTTCCTTCACGACCGGGCGCGAACCGAACGCCAAGTACGGCGAAACGCTCGACGGGATCCAAGTCCGCAACGCGATTTATCACCAATTCGAAGGGCCGGTCGACCCTTACGTCGAACGCGGCAATCCGGAGAGCGGCCTTCTTCCGTTCGTCAACGCCAAAATCAACGGCGCCGACGGCGAGGGCGACGACCGCATTCAAGCCTACAACCTCCGCATGTGCCTCACCAACGACAAGCGGAATATGGCGCCGTTTGAAAAACCTGAAAATTACGACGAAAAACAATACGAAATCCTTTTCCGCTCCATCGAAGCCGGTCAGACGATCTTCACGACTTTTTCGCCGATGCCGAACCATAAAACCGACTCGAACAACAACAAAGCGGTTTCGACCGACTACATCGGCGGCAATTACGGTTATCCGAACGGGACTTACGAAGAGCGCGAAGCGATTTACCAAGCGCACCTTAACTGGCAAAAGGGCCTGATGTGGACGCTGCAAAACCACCCGCGCGTCCCGGAAAAAATCCGCGCCGAGTTCCAAAAATGGGGTCTCGCGAAAGACGAATTTGTCGACAACGGCAACTGGTCGCATCAAATGTACATTCGCGAAGCGCGCCGCTTGGTCGGCGACTTCGTCGTTTCGGAACGCCACCTCCGCTACCTCGACGACACGCCGCGCTCGGTCGGGATGGGCTCCTACAATATGGACTCGCACCACATTCAACGCTACGTCGACGTTACCGCCGACGGCAAGCCGACCGTCCGCAACGAAGGCGACGTGCAAGTCAACCCGGGCGGCCCGTATCCGATCGATTACGGCGGGCTTCTCCCGAAAAAAGCGGAGTGCGACAACCTTCTCGTTCCGGTTTGCGTCAGCTGCACGCACATCGCGTTCGGTTCGATCCGAATGGAGCCGGTCTTCATGATTCTCGGCCAAAGCGCCGCGACGGCCGCCTGTCTCTCGCTCGACGCGAAGGTCGCTCCGCAAGATTTGCCGTATGAAACGCTGAAGGCGCGCCTCCTCGAAGACGGTCAAGTCCTCGAATACGGCGACCGTCCGAAACCGATTCGAGCGAGCGACCTTCCGGCGACGACGCTCGACTCGAACCAAGCGACGCTCAACGGCGCTTGGGTGCGCGGGCATGTTACGCGTCCGTTCGTCGACGACGGCTACCTGCACGACGACAATAAAGACAAGGACGGCAAGTCGGTTCGCTTCGACTTTAACCTGCCGAATACCGGCGTTTACGACTGTCGAATTTCTTATTCGGCGCTCGGCAACCGCGCGACGAACGTTCCGGTCGTCGCGAAATCGGCGCTCGAAACGGTCGAAGCGACGGTCGACCAAAAGGCGAAACCGTCGATCGACGGTCTTTTCGTTTCGATCGGCAAAATCAAAGTCGGCGACGACAAAAAAGCGTCGATCGAAATTTTCGCGAAAGGAACGAACGGACACGTCATCGTCGACGCGGCGCAAATGATTCCGGTAAAATAAGTTAACGCCGCTTGCGATTATCTTGAATCGACGCCGTTTAACTTAATTCGGTTTCCTCTGAACAACGACGCGACGTCGGCGGAGTTTGCTCCGTCGACGTTTTATGTTCTTGTTCGCCGCGTCCGCCGTTTTTTCCGTTTTCCTTCTTTTTCTCTTCTCGATTAAAATGCGTTTTCTCTTCCCTCGTCCTACCAAGTCTTCCCCAATTGAAAAAATTTGCTAAATTTTGCGATTTATTCTTGACATATGTTCTTTTCGAAGCTATAATGAACATATGTTCAAAAAGAAACCGCGAAAAATTTGGTTCGGTCGCCGTCGACCGATTTTTTTAAGCGTTTTAAGACTTCCTTTTTGGTCGACTTTTCACCCGTCGTTTCGCCTAACGTTTTGAAACGAACCCCCAAGTTAGCGTTATCTTATAAATTAAAGGAGCCTTCGCAATGAAAACGATCGTTATCGGAGCCGTCGCCGGGGGCGCGACCGCCGCGACCCGACTTCGCCGTCTCGACGAAAAAGCCGACATAATTCTTTTGGAACGCGGCGATTACGTCTCGTTCGCCAACTGCGGTTTGCCCTACCGACTCGGAGGCGTCGCCAACCGCGACGCGCTTCTCGTCGCGACTCCGGAACTGTTGCGCCGTCGTTTCCGCGTCGACGTTCGAACCGGTTCGGAAGCGATTTCCATCGACCGCGCCGCGAAAACGGTTCGCGTCCGCCGTCGCGACGGTTCGGAATACGCCGAAAGTTACGACGCTCTAATTTTAGCGACCGGCGCTTCACCGACGTCGCCTAACGTCCCGGGCGCCGACGACCCGCGCGTTTCGCCTCTTTGGACGGTTCCCGATTCGGACGAAATCGCTCGCCGCCTCGACGCCGGCGCCCGCCGCGCGCTTGTCGTCGGTTCCGGCTTCGTCGCGTTAGAGTCGGCGGAAAATCTTCGTTTAAAGGGTTTAGAAGTCGTTTTAGCGGTTCGCGGCGACCAACTTTTGAAGACGATCGACCGCGAAGCGAGCCGTTTGCTCGAAAACGAATTAACGACGCTCGGCGTTCGCGTCGAATTCGGCGCTTCGGTCGCGGCGTTCGAACCGACGCCGGACGGGGACGGAATTTCGGCCCTCTTAACCGACGGTCGCCGCCTTGACGCGGATTTCGTCTTGACGGGAATCGGCGTTCGACCAAATTCGCAACTCGCGCAATCTTGCGGTTTGCAAACCAACGACGCCGGTTATATCGTCGTCGACGAACAAATGCGAACGTCGGACGAATCGATTTTCGCGGTCGGCGACGTCGTTCAAGTCGTCGATTTAACAACCGGTCGTCCGACGGCGGTCGCGTTGGCGGGCCCGGCGCAAAAACAGGGACGCGTCGCGGCGGACGCGATCGTTTCCCGCGCCCGACAATTAGAAAGCGCGAACATATTAGATACCGCAAACAATCGCTCAAATCCGCTTGACTTAGCCGACGTTAACAAGTTAGCCGACTATTCTCCCGTCGCCGCTTCCGAATCGCGATACGTCGGAACGCTCGGCGCGTCGATTTTAAAAGTCGGTTCGCTCGCCGTCGGAAGCGTCGGCTGGACGGAAAAACGTTTGAAAGCGGCGGCGCTTCCGTTCCGCAAAATTTACCTAAACCCTTCGTCGAACGCGGGTTTCTATCCGGGCGGAACGCCGATTTTCGTCAAGCTCCTTTTCGCGCCGAACGACGGCAAAATCCTCGGCGCGCAGTTTGTCGGGCGGCAAGGCGTCGACAAACGAACGGACGTCGTCGCGGCGGCGGCCCGATTCAGCGGAACGGTTCGCGACCTTGCGACGCTCGAACTCGCTTACGCTCCGCCCTTTAACGCGGCGAAAGACCCGGTCAACGAAGCCGGTATGATCGCGTCCAACGTTTTAATCGGCCTAACCCGGCCCGTTTATCCGGACGAACTTCCGGAAAACGCGCTCCTCCTCGACGTTCGAACGCCGGAAGAATTCGAGTTGGCGACGATTCCCGGCGCCGTCAACGTTCCGCTCGACGAGTTGCGCGACCGCCTCGGCGAACTCGACCGCTCGCGCCCGATCGTCGCGTTTTGTCAAGTCGGGAAAAGGGGTTACGTCGCCGAACGCATTTTGCGTCAACGCGGTTTCGACGTTTTCAACCTCTCCGGCGGCTTCTCGACTTGGCGGCTGTTCAATCCGCCGACGCCCGGCCCGTCCGTTCCCGCCTCGACTCCGAGCGTCCCGCAAACGCCAAGCGCGCCGACGACGCCGAACGCTCCAACCGATTCCGTCGCAACGACTTCGAACGCCGACGCGGAACCGCTCGAACTCGACGTCCGAGCGCTCGCCTGCCCGGGCCCTATCGTCCGTTTGCGCCGAACGTTCGACGCGGCGTCGCCGGGAACGGTCGTTCGTCTCCGAGCGGCGGCGACGTTTGAAATCGATCTGCGGAGTTGGGCGCGTTCGACCGGCGTTCGAATCGAACGGTTCGAAACGCAAAACGGCGAACTAACGGCGACGCTCCGCAAACCCGGCGGTTCCGAGACTTCCGTCGCGCCGCAAGCGCTCGCGCCGTCAAACGACGCGGATTTTGCGGAACAAGCGAAAAACTTTGCCGCGCAAACGCAAAACGCGAAATCGGCGGCGATCGTCCTGTTCAGCGCCGATCTCGACAAAGCCCTCGCGGCGTTAATTATCGCTTGCGGCGCCGCGGCGTCCGGCGTTCAAACGAGCGTTTTTTTCACCTTCTGGGGATTGAGCGTTTTGCGAAAAAATCCGGCGCCTCGCGTTAAGAAGACGTTATTTGACAAGGCTTTCGGAGCTCTCCTTCCCCGAGGCGCGGAACGTCTTAAACTGTCGAAAATGAACTTCGGCGGCGCCGGCAAGGCGGCGATGAAATACGCGATGAGCAAGCAAAACGTTCCGACGCTTCCGGAGTTATTAACGCAAGCCAAGGAACTCGGCGTTCGCTTCGTCGCCTGCGAAATGGCGGCGAACGTCATGGGTTTCGCGCCGGAAGAACTGATCGAAGTCGACGAAATCGCCGGCGTCGGTCGTTTTATCGACCTCGCCAAAGACGCCGGTCCAACGCTCTTCATCTGAACAAAATCAACCTAAACAACCAACTCGCAAAACTTAAATAAGAAGAAAAATGTCGCGTTCGCCTAAACGTCGTCGCGTTTGCTTGGAACCTAAATGCCGTCGCTTTGAAACGGCGGACGCCGATTTTTTAAACGAAAATCGCCGTTCGATAACGATCGACGTAACGGAATTTGAAGCGTTGCGTCTCGTCGATTACGTCGGTCTAACGCAAGAAGAAGCGGCGACGCAAATGAACGTCGCCCGAACGACGGTTCAACGACTGTACAAAAGCGCGCGCCGCAAACTCGCAACCTTTGTCGTCGAAGGCCTTTGCCTCGACGTTGAAGGCGGCTCTTACGAGCTTTGCGGGCGCGACCGCGAAACTTGTCGCAAGGAATGCCGTCGACGTTGCCCTAATCGCGCGGCGGAGAACGACGATTCGGAATCGCCGTCGAACGCCTAAAAAAACATTTTTCAAAAAATCAAACGTCGCCTCGTCGTGCGTCGCTTTTTTATTTGCAACCCCAACGACGGCGCGACGTTTTGGACGTTTAAGCGGTTCA
>JAZQAP010000675.1:0-4911 GCA_045545275.1 Thermoguttaceae bacterium
GCTTGGATTTTCCTATTTTGCCGCCGTTCGATAACTTGGAGATTTTGCGCGAGTACTGCGACTTGAACGGTAGCGATATTCCTTTCTTGGATAACCTTATTGAGGAGTTGAAACGATGAAAAAGTATCTGACTGAAAAAACAGTGGCGCTCGGTTTGGCCGCCCTGCTCGCTTGCGGCGTCGCGCTCGGCGCTTCGCTTTCTTCGGACGAACGCGGGAACGTTTCGCCGATCCGCGCGAAGGTTGTTCCGGCGACGGCGGTTTGTCCGTGCGAAGGTTGCGACTGCGCCGCTTGCGCTTGCGTCGACTCGCCGGGTTCGACGTCGAAAACGTCTTGTTCCTGCGGTTGCGAAACGGCGTCGCAAAAGAAATAGGCCGTTAATCGCGCAAAATTGGCGCTAAAATCGACGTTTGCGAAAAGCGATTAAATAGTCGAAAACCTTCAATAACGCGGCTTAGAAACGATTCTGAAAAGGCGTTTTCTAAGTCGCGTTTTTACTTGACTTACGGCGAGTTTGAAAACTTTTTAAAAGAAACGATAATCGATGAGTAATGTAAGAAAACTAAGAAATTTGTATCACGACGTTTTTAGAAACGAATATTGTAAAACTGTTGAAACAATGCGCGACGACGGTAAAATCGACTTGCCGGAATTTTGGGATTTTTACAAGCCGTATTTGGTATATCGTCGTTTTACCGAAATTGTTCAAGACGTCTATCGGAAATTCGCCGGTCTTGACGAATACCATCGTTTTGCCAAACTTGATATAAGTTTCGCGAATCGTATGATGGAAAGCACGTTTAGCGAATTTTATTACGACGTCTGCCAAGCGCTTGAACGCGCGATTATTTTCGGCGATTGAAAGGAATAAAACAATGAACAAACGACTTAATGTAACTGTTCCTTCGGATTTGTATGAACGAGCGGCGCGGCTTACGGAAACGCAACTTTTCGGCGACGTCTCGCACGTCGTAAACGTTGCGCTTTATTGGGCTTTGCCCTTGTTGGAAGGCGATATTAATCGTTTAAAAGAACAAGCGAAAGATTTTCTTGCCGAGTATGCCGGACTCCTGGAAGCAAGCAAAGTTCGTAAAGAATTTGAAAGACTTGAGGCGATCGCTTGTCAAGGAAAAAACACAAAGAAAGTTTAAAAAAGTATTTAAACTGTATTGACACATTGTTTAAATAGAGTATAATAAAGGTGCGATAAGCGGGAAGCGTCCCATAGTTGCTTGTCGTGATTTCCAGATTTTTCCACTTAAGGAGGACTGAAATGAACGTTTCTGTTGTTACCTATTTCGAGGTCGTTTTGAACGGCGCTCTTCTGGCCACCACCGACGACGAACAGGAAGCGCGCGACGTGCGCCCTGATAATGGTTCCGTCTTTGCCGTGTGCAAAACGGTTGTCGATCGCGGCGACGAAGTTGACACGATGATCAACAAGAAGAGAATCGTATAGTCTGTAACCTGAACGCCGCCGTTCGTCGACGCGTATGGCGGGCGGCGGTTTTTTGAAACGTTGGAGGCTTAAACAATGGGATTACGAGAGTTAAAAGAACGATACGGCGTTTCTTTGCGCACGAGTCAAGCGTTTAATCGAGCGATTCGCACTGAAATAGTCGGCGGCAAAGATTTAATGGACGCGTTAAAATACGCGAATAATCGGCAAGATTTAGGCGAACTTGGCGAATGTTTGCGGCGAATTCGCGCCGAGATGGCGAACGAAGTCGCGCGACGTTACGGCTTGCAATCGGCGACGAAAGGGGAAAACGATGAGCGACGGAGCGCTTAGCGAACTTCGCGAAAATTACGACAAAATGACGCCGAAACTCCGCGCTCGCGTCGACTCGATGTGTGAAACATTGTCGCAAGTTGGACGCAAACCGTTTCCAGCGGCCAAATTGCGTTCGCGAAAAATTCAAATTTGTTTCAACGAAGGGGAGTTTGCGCGAGTTGCCGCCGCTCTTGGCGACGACGTCGAACTTGCGCGAGGAATTCGCGAACTTGTTTTGAAGGCCGCCGACGAAATCAACGCGGCGCGGGAAAACTGACGTTTTCCTTCTTCGGGGAATTTTGGGACGGCTTAAATTAGGGCCGTCTTTCTTTTTTCTTGTTAGTACAAAGCGACTTCGTCGCGATCGCGAATTAGGTTGACGTGAAACGGTCGTTTAAGGCTTTCGTGTGTTTGCAAAAGCTAACTTTTGTTGTAGCGTTTTGAAACAAACGCGGCTTTCCGGATCGTTTCTGGAAACGAAAAAAGTTTGAAGCGGTTAATTTTTCTTTAAAGCGGGTTCCGCTTAGCCCCCTTCGCCGCCGTTTCGGTCGTCGCCCAAGAAGCGCGCGATTGATTGTGATAACGTGTTGACCAGCGTAGCGGAAAAAATTTGCGCGACTCGAAAAAAATCAAAATTTTTTCGCGAAAAAATTTTTAAGGCGAAGCCGCTTTTTTTCGACCAAGCGGAAATTTTTTTGTAGCGGAGCGAGCCGCGCAAGGCGACCGAAACGGCGACGAAGGGGGCGGCCCCCCTTTGCTGTTGACGAGGGAGTTAAAAGTGCGATCTTTCGGAGCGGATCGCGCGTCGCCGCCGTTTTGTCATTATTACTATAGCGGGGTTTGGGGCGGCGCCCCAAAAGCGGAGCGCGAGGCGGCGAGCCTCGCACCCTAAAACGATTTTACTTTTCTGGAATTTCGAAACATTTTCGAATAACTTCCGCCAATTCCCGAACGTCGTATGTTTCGTTCGGTAAAATACGCAAAATTGGCATTACCGCTCTTTGGAGAATATAATCTTTTTCGGCGTCCTTCGCTTTACGTTTCGGCGAATTATGCGTCCAGTCGTCGAGCTCGATCGCGAGAACCGGAAGCATTGAGTTTGGGTCGCAAAGCACGAAGTCGATGTGTTTCTGCGAAATTTTTCGCCAAGCAATGTAATCGTTCTTACTTTCGATAAGCGCCCAAAGCCCGATTTTGGTTAAAATATGATACTCGGCGCCGCAAGCCTCTTTCAAGGCGCGGAAAAACGCGAATTCGGTCGGCGTAAGGAGCGAACGCGGATAGAACGTCAATTTTTGAATATCGTCCGGAACCAGCGAAAGATCGGTCGTCGTCGTTTTAATCGTTCCGCCTTGTCGGGGCGTTTCGGAAGTCGCGACGTTTTGAGCGTCGCGTTTCTTGACTTTAACCGACGAGGCGTTTAACCGACGTTCGAGTTCTTCGACGCGCTTTTTCAGTTCGTCGATTTCTTGAAATTTGGGTTCAAGGTCGGAAACGACAAGATTTCGGATGGTTCTAACGATATTTTGCGAGTCGCTCATTTTAATAGATAAAAAGTTAGTGAAACTATTTTAAGAAAAATTTTCCAAAACAGTTTCGGGGGGCTTGAAACACTTTAAAACATTCCTATAATTAAAAATTAGGAATAGTACTTCTTGATAATTTGGAAAATATACGAAGACGTGCTAGTTCCCTTACCTTGGTCGACGTCTTCTTCGATTTTTCGCAGTAAATCTGGCGTTAAGTTGATTGAAATTCGGACTTTTTTTTGTTCGCCAAGGCGCGGCCTTCCGGTTTTTTTAACCGATTTAACAGCTTCCATTTTAACCCCTTTCCCAGAAAGAAGTGTGCGAGCATGGCTGAAGAACTGAACACGAATACGAGCGCCGGCGCTTCGAATCTGCGACCCGTTACGTTCCGAATTTTCGGTTACTTTGTGAAACGAGTCGACAATACGAAAGCGACGTACAATAAGGGCCGATTTTTCCGCTTCAAGTATATGGGCGGCGATTTCGACCTGCCGATTCTCTCCCGCGAGATGTGGAACGACCCGCCGGAAGTTTTTTCTCCGCTTTGGATTTACGGCAATCTGTACTCGAACAAGTACGGCGAACTTGACCCGCAAATCGAGAGTATTTTTGCGCCGAACGACAAATACCCGGCTCCTGAAGACAACGATCTGCTTGGCGGCGGTTACGTTTCCGGAGTCGTTGGGATTAACAAGTCGACGTTCACTCGCGGCACCGGCGACCCGGGCTATAAGTTCGTTCTTCGCGGTTTTGGCTTGCTGTATTCTTACACTTTTGACGACGAGAGCGAATTTTTGGCGTATCCCGAGCGCGAACTGATGCGGATCGACGCGCGCATTTTGCCGAACCAAGTTTATTCGCGCAAAACGCAATCGACGCGGACCTATTATTCGCTCGAAAACATTGTGTTTTCGCAACGCCGTCGTCAAGAACATTCTACGGGTAAACCGTCGGGGCGTCAAGCGCCCGCGAATAAGGAAAGTTAATAGAGATACCTAGGGCGCAAAGTAACGAAAAGCGGCCCTAATAGAAATCGGCGCGTTAATCTGAATAAGCGGCTCTTATCTTAGCGAGCCCTTCCGAGTTGTCGTTTTCGCCATCTCCAAAAGGCGGAACGTTACCCAGCAACTTCGGATAATGTTTATTATGTTCGGTTCGGGGTAAAACAGAAAAAGAGGTTAAGTTCAAGCGTTACAAAAGGTTGTTTGCGAAATGCGAAATTAGCCGTTTTAGCCGTTTGAAAAAAGCTCCGCAAACGACGGAAAACGCTTTTGAAAACGGAACAGGAAAAAGCAGGCGGTCGCCGGTCTCTCAAACCGTCCGCCGCCTACTATAAGCAAAGCTAATACTAACCGCCCTACCCCCGGCGCTCGCGTGTTCGCGTCTTGGGTAGGGTTCCGGGGCGACAGCCCCGAAGCGGAGGCTTGGAGGCGCCGCCTCCAAACAGCAAACAAAGTAACGGGAGCGATGACGATGGGGATTTATCCGGAAACAAACGCTTTGGCGGCGGCGCTGTGGGAACGTATCGACCGAACTTCGCGTCAGTCGGTCTGCCCGTGCGACGACCTGATCGAGTTGATCCCGGATTTCGATCCGACGCCGGTTTCG
>JAZQAP010000676.1:0-3435 GCA_045545275.1 Thermoguttaceae bacterium
CGCGCCCGAAACGACGGCCCCCGATTACCCCGAATTCGACGACGTTTCCGACGCCGCTTCTTCGTTCGACGACAAAGCGGCGGAGCAAGCGGTCTTCGACGGCGGCGCCTCCGACGCGGAAAACGTCGCCTCGAACGTCGAAAGCGACGCGGTCGACGAAGCCGTTCCGCCGGAAAAAGAGCCGCTGATCGACGAGATCGCGTCGGAGTTCGTCGGCTTTTGGAACCGCCTCGTCAGTCAAACGAACTGGGAAAAGGGCAAGGTGATTCATTCTTGGCGAACGAAGCTGATCGAAGCGGGTCTTCCGCGCCGAATTTACTCGGACGAGTCGATCGCGCAACGCATCGGGAACGTTTCGCCGCAACACGTCGGGCGCCTCCGCCGCGTTTACGAGCGTTTCGGCGCGTCGGAACCGCTTCCTAATCTCTTTTGGAGTCATTACCAAGCCGCGCTCGATTGGGAAGACGCCGACGATTGGCTCCGCAAAGCCTCCGACGAGAAGCTGTCGGTCGCTCAAACCCGAATCGCTCGTTGGGAAAAATACGGCGCGCCCCCCGCTCGCAAGCCGAAAGAATCGGAGATTATCGCCGAAGAGCCGGACGCCGACGTCAACCCGTTCAACGACTCCGACGCCGACTTCGCCGCTTACGACCCGACCGACCCCGACGCCGATTTCCCCCGCTCGAACGGCGGACGGCGCGAGTACGAGTCCGGCGACGAAACGATTTCTCCGACCGAAGGCGAACTCGGCGGCGATAAAGAGAAAAAAGCGAAAAAAGGCAAGAAAGACGCCGAAGTCGACCTCGGGGAGTTCGAAGGAGACGACGAGCCTTGGGAGTCGGAGCCGACGCGCCAATCGACCGCCGACGTTCTCGACGGAATGTCGAAACTCGACCCGATTCCGACCGATTTCGCGGAACCGTTCGAAGCGCTGAAAGTCGCGATCATGACCCGCAAACTCGCCGCTTGGGACGACGTGCAACCGGTTCAAATCGCCGCCTATTTGAGCGCGCTCAAACGTCTTCTCGTTTCGGAAGACCGTTGACCCTTTTCGCCAAGGCGGCGTCGATCGCTTTTTAACGGGTCGCGTTAATCGCCGTTTCGGAAGGTCGCGAAAATCCCGACCAACGCCGTCGACGCGCCTTCCGACGCCGCCTTCGTTCCCTTCGTTTTCTCCATTTCCCCGATTTTAACGCGTTTCCCTTCCCGATGCGCAACGTTTCCCGCTCGACGCCCGCCCCGATTTCGCGTCCGACGCCGTTCGTCGCCCCGCCGACGTCGGCGCCGCTCGGGAAACGTCGCGCCGGAAACGCCCCGTTTTCCCGCTCTCCGTTTTTCGGAGCCCAGTTTTTCCGCGTTCCGCTGTTTTTCGCAACGTTTTTCCTCGCCGCGTTCGTTTTTCTCGCCGGAAACGCCGGTTGCGCGACCTTTTTCGACCAAATCCGCCCGAACGCCGCCGACCGCCGCTTCGCCGTTTCTTCGCCGCTCGGCCCGAAACGGAGTCAAAGCGCGACGCAAACGTTGAAGGCGCTCGGCGTTCCGGAAAAGAAAGTTCGCGTTCCGGAGTTGGAGCGTGTTCTCGCCGAAATCGACGAAAAGCCTTCTCCGGAAGCGGTTTACGCTTACGTCGAATCGGCTTACCTCGAAGCGCGGCGGCTCGAAACGCGGCGCCCGGCCCTCGCCGTCGAAATTTACGCGACGGCGGCGCTTTACGCTTATCATTACCTCTTCAACCCGACGCTGCAAGAAAGCCGCCGTTCGACGATGTTCGACGCGCAAGCTCGCGACGTCGCCGTCCTTTACAACGGCTCCTGCGAACGCCTTTTGCGCCTCCTCTTGAAAGACTCGTCGACGCCGTTTCGCCCGGGTTCCGTTTGCCGTTTCCAAGGCGAGTCGGCGACGCTAACCGCTTACTGCCGCGTCGCTTCCGGTTCTTGGGCGCCGGAGGAGATCGAGTCGTTCGAGTTGGCCGCCGACCGCGAAGTCGAGGAGCTTTCGTTCGACTGCCGCCGCGCCGGACTCGGCGTTCCGTTGGTCGCGAAGCGCCGCGCCGACGCCGCCGTCGAGCGTCCGGAGGAGATTTATTACCCGACCGGCCTTCAATTCCCGGCGACCGCGTTTTTGCGACCGAACCCGACCGCGCCGCTCGGCTCGATTCCGCCGCTCGACCCGGACGCCGACGCCGACGAAATCGCCGAAGTCGACGCGCAGCTTAACGGCGCCGTCGCGATTCTCGAAATTTACGACCCGCTCGTCTCGTCGTTCGCGACGGTCGGCGACCGCGCCGTTCCGCTCGAATGCGACCTAACGACGCCGCTGGCCAGCTACCTCGCGTCGCCAAAACAACTCGCGTTTTCGAAAGGTCAAAAGGGCCTTCTCGACCCGGAAAAGCTCCTCGAAACGATCCCGACGCACTCGCCGACGCGGGAACGGACGCTCCAAGGCCTTTATATGCTCCAGCCTTACGACCCGGCGAAAATCCCGGTCGTGATGACGCACGGGCTCGGTTCGTCGCCGATCACTTGGCTCGAAATGTACAATTCGTTGCGGAACGTTCCGGAAATTTGCGACAATTACCAATTTTGGTTCTACTTCTATCCGACCGGCCAACCGTTTTGGATTTCGGCGGCGCAGCTCCGCTCGGACTTGCGCGACCTTCGGGAAACGCTCGACCCGGAAGGCGACGCTCCGGCGCTCGACCAAACGGTTTTAGTCGGACACAGTATGGGCGGCTTGATTTCGCGAATGCAAGTCCCGGAAAGCGGCGACCGAATTTGGCGGCGCGTTTCGTCGGTTCCGCTCGACGATCTCGACTTCGACGCCGAGACGAAGGCGAACTTCCGCGCTTGGTTTTTCTTCGAGCCGAACCCGTCGGTTCGCCGGGTGATTACGATCGCGACGCCGTTCCGCGGGAGCGATTACGCGAACGGTTTTACGCAATGGTTGGCCGACCGGGCGATTTCGATTCCGAAGACGGTCGCGTCGGCGGCGGGCTCGCTCGCGTCGCTCCTCGAAACGGACGCGTCGCAAATCGACGACCCGACGCTTTTGGAAACGGCGACGAGCGTCGACTCGTTATCGCCGAAGTCGCCGATTTTCGCGGCGTTGGACGAATGTCCGATACCGGAGACGGTCGCGTTGAACAACGTCGTCGGCGTTTTGCCGTCGTTGGAGCGGCGTTGGTTCGCGCCGAAAAAGAGCGACGGCGTCGTCGAGTTTTGGAGTTCGAATCGGGACGACGTTGAAACCCAGCGCGAAATCCCGGCGGCGCACACGACCGCGCACGCGCACCCGGCGGCGATTTGGGAGACGAAAGAAATCCTCCTCCGCCACCTAGCCGAAGCGCGTCAAGCCCGTCCCGACGTTTTCGCCGACGCCGAAACGTTTCCCGCGCCCTCTTCCCGAGAAACCGCCGAAAACGCCGACGTTCCCAAC
>JAZQAP010000677.1:0-7850 GCA_045545275.1 Thermoguttaceae bacterium
CGGTTAAACCGTTCGCGTCGACGCCGCCGTATCGGATCAATTCGTCGTCGATACGAACGACTTGTCCGGAGCCCATATACGGGTCTTGCCCGACCGGAAAAACGGTCGCGTCGGTCGCCGTCGGAATCGTTTTCGCGTCGGCGCTTAGGTCGGCGGCCAACGTCGTCGACTCGCCGAGGAGAAAGCGTTTATCCGGAACCGGCGTTAAATACGGGTCGTTCCTATCGACCGACGCCGCAAGGAGATGGAAACCGAAGCGAATGCCTTCGGCGCGGAACTTTTCGATCGTGCGACGCAACGTCGGCAAACCGCCCGGGAAGTTCTTTTCGTTGACGCGGTAATGTCCGGTCGACTCGCACCAAGAGTTTTGCAGGAGCAGAATCTGCTTAAACCCGCCCCGTTTCGCGAATTTCAGCGCCGCTTCGTACTCGTCGACGTTAAAATAGGTAAGGAAAAAGTAAGAATCGCGGACGTGTTGCGAGGCGTCGCGCCAACCGCCCCCCGGCTTCGGCGACGGAATCCCCGCCGTCCGCTGCATTCGCTCGACCGCTTTCGGCCAATGTTCCGCCGTCGCCGCGACGACCGCGCATTGCGCCCCATCGACGCCGTGTCGCTTGTACGCGTTCGCCGACAAAATTCGGGTCGGCGCGTCCCAAAGAGGCGACGTCGCGTCAGCAAAGTCTTCGAGGAGAACGGTTCGCTCGTCGGCGCCCTCCCCGAAAACCGCTTCGACGCGGTCGATCAGCGTCCGAACGCTCTTCTTGCCCGGCAACGAGTTGTAATAAAAGTAGAGCCGGCGGACGTCGCCGTATGTCAGGTCGTTCAGCGGCGGCGCCGTTAAGTCGAGCGTTCGCCAACCTTTAAAGTCGATCGGAAGGTAATCGTCGCGATGCCCGCTCTTCCCGCCGAGTTGAACTTTGAGCTGCTGCCCGTTCCCGTCCCCCCAAACGCGAACGCGAATCGCCCGGCAACCGGTCAGGTCGAGCGGAGCGTCGAACGAACGACCGCGAACCGCCCAACCGTCGCCGCTTTCGCGAGTCGACGTCGCGCAAAACTCGGCGACCGGCTTGTCGGAACTCCCGTTTTTACTCGCTTTATCGCCGTCGACGTTCTCGGCGTCGACTCGCGCCAACGGTTGGAACGAATGCGAACAACCGTCGAGGTTGTTTTGCGCCCGACCGAAATGCGACGAACGGGGCTGAACGTTCGGCGCCGCCGTCATCACCGCGACTCGGAACCCGTCGTCGGCGATCGCGGCGTTGATTTGCCAAGCGATTCGCGAATCTTGCGGCGCGCCGAGGCGGAAAATCGCGATTTCGTCGACCGGCGATTTCGCGTCGAGCCCGAGGAGGCGAAAAACGACGCTTCGCGGCCGCGGCTTCGCTTCGAACTTCGCCCGCGTCCCGTCTTCGAACTCGACGATTAACGTTTCAAACGCCGTTTTTCCCTCCGTTTTTCGAACGACTCGCCTCGCGTTGACGGTTCGCCCGTTCGAAACGAAGAAAAACGCCCGAACCGGCGCGCACGTTTCGACGCCGTCGACTCGTTCCAAAACAGCGGTCGCGTCGACGCCGAGCGTCAACGTCGCGTCGCCGAGGTTCCAAACCGCCGCCGGTTTTGCCGGTTTCGCGGAATTTTCCGTTTTTAACGCCGTCAATTCCGGAACGGGCGCCGGAATCGCCGCCGACTTCGCCAACGCCGGAAGATTCGCCGCCGCGAAAACCGCCCCCAACGCGACGACGCCCGCCGCCGCGTTCCGTTTCGTCGTTTTTTTCCAATTTTGCCGATTTTTCCGCATCGTCGCCTCCCGAACCCCGCCCGCGAACGCTCGCCGACGCCGTTTTCGCTCTCAATAATAACGTCTTGAAACTCGAAAATTCGCCCTTATATTAATATCGACAAAATCGGCGAAACGGCGGCGACTCGAATAACGCTCGAATCGCCGTCGCAACGCCGTTAAACCGCCGCTAAACTTAGCGCAATCCCGCCAATTTAACGCGCTTTTTCCTCTTCCGCCCAACGTTCGAACGCCTTTTGGAGCGTTTCCTTCGCGACGAGGCCCTCGTGCAACCAAATTCGCGCGCGCATTTCGATTCGCTCGCCCGGCTCGAATTTTTGTTCGACGACGCCCGGCCAACCGACGCAAAGCGGCCCGTAATAACGAGTTAGCCAAGTCGGCGGGAAATCCGGAAAGTTCGGCGAAAGGAAGATCGCGGCGCCGCTCAACGCGGTTTTTTCGCCGGTTTCCTTATCGACCGCGCCGAATCGGGACGTAAAATCGGCCCAACGGAGCGGTTTTTCCGGCATGTCGCCCTTTGCGAGGCCTTCGTCGGTCAGGATAAAGCGGTCTTCGCCGTTTTTGCCGACCGGACGGAAGCGGATTGTTAGCCCGCCGTAACTTTTGCCTTCCGCGCCGCGCAACGAAATCGGTTTTTCGTTTGGAATCAAAACGATTTCAACGTCGATCGAACGGCAACGAACGCCTTCGAACGTTTCGAGCGGCCCGGTTTTAACGCGAACGATTTCCGTAACGACTTTTTCCCCGTAAAGCGGCGCGTTTTCGGCGATTCGCTCCCCAACGCGTTCCCCGTTTTGCCCGTCTTTCGCGGTCGGGTCGAGTTCCGCGTCCGTTTTTGTCGCGTTCGGGCCGACGAACCAACCGTTTTCAACCGCAAATTCGGCAAAGTCGCCGCCGTTTTCGCCGTTTCCAGTCGTCGGCCGGTCGAGGAAACGAACGAAGCGTTGCCGAATCGGCGCGTTCGTCGTCCAAAGGTCGTATTCGCGTTTTGTTCCGTCCGCTTCCCAAACGCCGACCGCCGGCCAAGTCCAAAAAACGCCGCGATGATGGTAATGGTCTTTCGGCGCCAAATCGGTCAGATTTTCGCCGTCGACGCCGTTCAGCGGATAGAGATAACACCCGGCGCCGCGACGCGAATCGGTTTTCGGTACGTTTTCGTGTTCAAGAAACGAATAACGATAACTAAAAACGACTTTCTCGCCGTCGCGCAACGTCAAAAGGCCGTCGTCGAGCGTCCAGTCGAACGCGGCGGCGGAGCTTTGCAACGCGTTTTTGTCGCTTGTTTCCTCGGTCGCGGCGTCAAAAACGGCGGCGGTCGCGCCCAACGCTTTGTCGTTCCCAGGCCAAACCGTCGAAAACGCTAAACCACCTCCTATCGCTCCGACCGCTAAAACCTTCGCCAGTTTTCTTTCAAATCTATTTTTCATCTCGGTTGCCTCTCATCGCGCTCTTTACCTTAAACCAAAATCTCATCCAACTTTCCCCGCCTTATCGACTTTGCATTTCTTCCCCTTTTTCTTCTTTCTTCCTTTGCCGCCGTTTACGCCCGTTCCGCAAGATTGCGCGTCGTATTTTTTTCAGTCGACGCAACCGGAATAGTTACCTTCGCTCTCTCGCGCCCGTTAAATTTTTCCGTTTCGCTAGTTTCGATATTTTTAAAAGCAGCCAATCTTTGCGTATTCCGCGCCGTCTCGCTATTTTAAATTAAAATAGGTAAGACAAGCAAAGCCTATCGCACGTTAATTTTGTTCCCCGCTTTATCGCACCGTTTAAACCGACGCGCCGACGGCCGTCTTAAAGGAATCCTAACAGAATGCGCACTACCGCCGACTTAAACCGGATAATCGATAAAATCGCCGAAACCAATCCCGTTCGCCTCGACGCGTCGACGCCGATAAGCGACGAACTTCAAGGCCGAAAAGAGGCGGACGCGCCACCGCGCCAATTCGCCCCGCGTCTCGCTTCCGACTCGGATTCGCTCGCGTCGACCGCTCGGACGGCGCAAACCTCCGAAACGCCGTCCGAACGCGCCTCCGCTCGACGCGTTAAAAACGAAAAAAGCGAAAAAAACGACAAATGTCTCAAAACCGTCAATATCGACGACGAAAAATCGACTCCTAAACAACGCGACGACGAAACGAAACGCACGCAACGACGCCGACAAATCGACCCGACGACCTGCGAACGCGATTACTCGACCGACGAAATCGAATTTATGAAAGCGCTCGACGATTACAAACGCGCCAGCGGACGGATGTTTCCCACTTGCAGCGAAATATTAGAAGTGTTTAAGTCGCTCGGATACGTTAAAATCGCGCGCTCCGAATCGACCGAAAAAACGACGCCGCCCGACGCCAAGCCGCGCCGCGTCGCGACGCCCGCCTTTTTGAACGACGACGAAAACGGCGCGTTCGAGTTTAACGAAGCGTTAATTCCCGGCGTCGCTTAACGCTCAATTTTCAAACCGAAACGCGCGCCGCGCTGCATAACGCCGCGCCTCAAAGGCTGGTTCGCCGCTTTCACGACGCCGGATAAAGAATCGAACCGACGCGAACGATCGTCGCGCCTTCTTCGATCGCGGTTTCGAAGTCGCCGCTCATCCCCATCGAAAGCTCGGTAAAGTCCGATAAATTGGGAAATTGCGTTCGGCAACGGTCGCGCAACTCGCGAAGCGTCGCGAATTGGCGGCGCGTTTCGGCAACGGTCGCGGTCAAACCGGCCATCCCCATCAGACCGCGAATTTTTACCCGACGCAACGCCGCCGTTTTCGGCAAAACGTCGAGAAGTTCGTCGGGTTCGAACCCTTGTTTCGCGGCGTCGTCGGAGAGGCGAACCTCGAGAAGCGCCGAAACCGTTTCCGGAAAAATCGGCTCGTCGGCGGAGCGTTTTCCCGACGCCGCGCGCTCGCTTTCCTCGCTCAAGATTCGGTCGAGCGCTTCCAACAACTTCAGCGAATCGACCGAATGAAGGAGCGAAACGAAGGGCAAAATTCGACGCGCCTTATTCCGCTGCAACGGACCGATAAAATGCCAACGCAGCCGCCCGACGTTCGAAACGTCGCCGTTCGCGCCTTGCGACGCGCTCGCAACGTCTTCCTCCGCAACGTTTTGCAACGACGCCGCGCCGTTCTTATTTTCCGACGAACGCAAGGCCTGCGGAACAAAATCGAGCGGCGGAACCTCCGCGTTCCAATACGGCGACGCGGCCCAAAAGTTCGCCTTCTCTAAGAATTTTTGCGGTCGATTCTCGCCCAAGTCGAACGCGCCGGCCCGCAACAGTCCCGAAACGATCCCGTCGTCCGGCGCCGAATATTTCGACCCCGCGACGAGCGTTACGTCGGACCCGCGACGTCCGGAACGGCGCGCCGCCGCGTCGATTCGCTCGCGAACCCGTTCGACGTTCTCTTTAATTTCCGCTTCGACCGCCTCCCGCGAACTCACCGCCGTCCCCTTCTTCTTTGTCTTTTCACCGTTTGTCGTTTAAATCGCTAAAATCCGTCGCGCCCGCCGTTGCGTTACGCCAAAACGCCGCCGTTCGCCGCCGCTTGAACCGCGTTTCCGCAACGTTTTCAAACGGCGACGGCGCAAAACAACGTCCGTCGAGCGTTCGGACGCGGCAAAACGCCGCCGCGCCCAAACGCTTTCAAAACCGACGGTTACATCGGTTCGACCTCAAACTTTGTCGGCGGTCGGAACGACGAATTCGCCGCGGTATTCGCGGGTTTCCATCGCCTTCGCTTCCGCGTCGTCGACGAACGACTCCGTTTTCGGGTCGATTTTCAACATGCGCCCCATCGAAATCGGCGTTTTCGCGAGGTCGACGCCGTTCTTTTCGAGGTGCGCCAAGGTGCGACCAAGCGTTTCGACGTTGTCGTCGTTCCCCGGAACCGCTTCCAAAACCTTCTTCGCTTCTTCCGGCGACACTTTGTTTTCTTCGCCGAGATAGTACGAGATGTTGCCGAGGTGCGAGAGCGCCGCGGAAAGGTGCCCGCAACGCGCGTCGGCGTTCAGGCTCGCGTAATCGTCGTTCTTGACGGCGTCGAGGAAGTTGCGGAAGTGGTCCAGGTCGCGACCGCCCTTGAACTCCTTAATTTGTTTGCCGTCAAGGTCGTAAGCGACGCAGTAACCGTAGTTAACTTGAACGACGTAACCTTCCGAACCGTAAGCGACGACGCCGATCGAAGCGCCGCGATAGGCTTCCGTTTCGAGACCGCGCGTTTCGAAAACGAGCGTTTTGCCGTCGGCGTAATTGTAAATCGACACTTCGGTGTTCGCGGTGTCGCCGGCGTCGACGTAATTGTCGTCTTTGCGTTCCGCTTGATAACCGAGGCGACCGCCGTAAGAAATGACGCTCGTCGGAAAATCTTCGACGCCGAGCAAAGTGCGCGCAATGTCGGTTTGGTGCGGGCCTTGGTTCCCGAGGTCGCCGTTCCCGTAAAGGCGTTGCCAGTGCCAGTCGTAGTGGAAGTTCGGACGAGTCGGCGGGTCGACGATCGGCGCCGGGCCGCTCCAGAGGTTGTAGTCGACCGTTTCCGGAACCTTGTATTCGCCGAGCGCGCCGATCGACTTGCGGCGTTTGTAACAGAGGCCGCGAGTCAGTTTGATTTCGCCGACGCCGCCGTCTTTAGCGAATTGGAACGCGCCTTGAATCGCTTCGTTCGAGCGGCATTGCGACCCGACTTGGCACATTACGCCGTATTTTTTCGCGGCGGCGATCAGCGCTTTCCCTTCGTGAATGTTGTGCGAAATCGGCTTTTCAAGGTAAACGTGTTTCCCGGCTTGCATCGCCCAGACGCCGCAAAGCGCGTGCCAGTGGTTCGCCGAAGCGCAGGTAACGACGTCGACCGCCGGATCGGCGAACGCTTCGCGCATATCGGCGACGACCTTCGGCTTGCGACCGGTCTTTTTCTCAATATCTTTAGCGCGATTTTCGGCGCGCGGAAGGTCGGGGTCGCAGAGGTAAAGAATTTCGGAACGCCCGTCCGCGAGGAGTTCGCCGATATGGCTGCCGGCGCGACCGCCGCAACCGACGATCGCGACGCCGAATTTTTCGTTGGCGGAAACTTTTTTAGCGTCTTGAGCGCGAACGGAAGCCGGAAGCCAAAGGCCGCTCGTCGCCGCGGACGCGGCCGCCGCCGTCAGAAGAGCGTCGCCCATAAAACGTCGTCGAGAAATCGATTTCATCGCAAATACTCCGAAAATAACGTCCAAAAAATCGTGAAAATCGTCAAAAACGCGTTCGACGCCGAGCAAAGGCGCCCCGACAATATTAATTAACGTCTTATTATCAATAACGTCGAACCCGCGTTTCGTCCGCTCCGCGCGAAGACGTCGTCCTCCGCCGAGCGAACGTCGCCGCGTCGAAATTTCGACCTCGACGACTAAGTACGACGCTTATTTTAACAGAACGGGACGCGAAAAGCAAGAAAAACGTCGAAAAAACGCCCGATTTTTTCGAAAAATTTTCGCCGAGTCGCTAACGACGCGTTTTCAAGCCCGGTAAAGCCGCCGCGCCCCGCCGTTTCTCCTTAAAAAGACGCGCCGTAAAACCGCTAAAATCGGCGGCGTCGACGTTAATAAAAAAAAACGTCGCCCGCTAAGGAGCGACGTTTCGGCGTCAATTATCAAAAAAATCAAAGAAGCGTCGCGGGTCGTCAACGTCGTTCGCCGAACGCTCTCTTTGAAATTTTTATTTTTTAGCGCTTTTATTCTTTTGCGTGTTAAATAAGATAAACGCGTACATATCGACCGCTTCGTCGACGATTTTCGACGTCGGTTTTCCGGCGCCGTGTCCCGCTTTCGACTCGATCCGAATCAGGAGCGGAGCGTCGGTCGCGTCGGCGTTCGCTTGGAGCGTCGCGGCGAATTTCATCGAGTGCGCCGGAACGACGCGGTCGTCGTGATCGGACGTCATCACCATCGTCGCCGGGTATTTCGCGTCTTTGCGAACGTTGTGCAACGGCGAATATTTAAGGAGATAGCGAAACATTTCTTCGCTTTCTTCGCTCGTGCCGTAGTCGGTCGCCCAAGCCCAGCCGATCGTGAATTTGTGG
>JAZQAP010000678.1:0-18585 GCA_045545275.1 Thermoguttaceae bacterium
CGCCGCGCCCGGAGCGCTCCGGGCGTCCGGGGCCGCGGCGAAAAGGAGTTAAACTTTTAACGCGTGGGACGTTAGAAGCGGTACGAAACGCCGCCGGTAACGTTGAACGTTTGAGCGTTTTTATACCAAATCGCGTTGACGTCGCCGGTCGCGGTCAGCGTCTTTTGCCGATTCAAGTGCATAAAACCGCCGCCGCCGACGTTTAACGAACTGTCGCCCATTTCGTGCGACGCCATGTCGTCCCATCGGTACGCGTCGCTGTAATACGTCAACTCCGGCGCGTCGTCTCCGCCGAGTTTTACGCCGTAAAAAACGCGACCGTTCAAGCCGACCAGACCGTGTCGCGGGTCGGAGTAAGCGAGCGAGAGCCCGGCGCGCGCGGTGTTGCGATTGTAGTAAGTCTTGGCGTAGGTATAGTTTTGCGCGAACATGTCCATATAAGGGTTCAACAAAACGCTCCCGGAACCGGCGCCCGCGAGCGTCGCGCTTTCGTTAAAACCGTACAGCCACGAGTGTTCCGAGTCGACGCCGATCGTCGGACGGAGCGTCAACGCGTTGTTGACGTCGGCGCGGTACGAGAGGTAAATCGTTCCGGTTAAAGTGTTTCCGCTTCCTTCGGCTTCGTATTGGTAGAAGCCGCCGGCGTCGGGGCCGAAGTTCGCAAAGCGTTCCCAGTCCATCGATTGCGTTCCGCCGCCGAC
Source organism: Thermoguttaceae bacterium (assembly GCA_045545275.1). GTDB lineage: Bacteria > Planctomycetota > Planctomycetia > Pirellulales > Thermoguttaceae > RUG369. Next base: position 702 of record JAZQAP010000678.1, read on the forward strand.
GTAAACGGCGACTTCCCAAACGTCGGCGAGGACTTTTTCAAAGTGCCCGGCGAATTGGAAGTCGGTCATTTCCATCGCGGAACCGACGACGCCGTATCCGCCTTCTAAAGGATTGGCCGACCGGACTTCCGGCGACGAGAGCCCAAAGAAGAGCCCTCCGGAGGTCGTCGCGTCGATTTGGCGTCGGATACCGCCGATAATACCGTCGCGCCGCAGTTTGTAACCGTGCGTCGCGACGCCGCCGAAGTCGTAGGCGTCGCCGTCGACGGCGGTGTGGGTGTACGCGGCCCAGACGTTTCGCGATGGATTGTAGTTGTTTTGCGGTTTCGCGATTTCGCTCTTTTGTTCCGGTTGGGGGTCGGGATTCCAGTCGCCTTCGAAGTCTTGGCCGCGCTTGGCTTCTCCGGAGACGCTGGAACCGCCGAAGAAGGAGCTTGTCGGATTGCCGAAGTGTCCTTGCGCGTTCAACATATTGTAACCGAGGAGCGACAGGTTGTGGATGGTTTGTCGCACTTTGGTTTCGTCGGTTTCGTTGTACAGGGCGTCGTAGAAGCCGAGGGCGCGACCTCCTTCGAGTCGGGCGCCGTCGAGTTTGGCGGCGAGTTCGCGTTCGCGTTCGCTCATCTTTTGTTCGGCGGCGTAATCGGCGACGTCTTTGGCGCGGACGGTAACGACGCCGGCGGCGGAGTCGGCGGACGCTTGCGCAAAGGTCGCGTCGACGAGTTGCGCGGCGCCGAAGAGGCGTTCGACGTCTTGCGGCGTCGCGTCGACTCGGTCGACGGTTGCGTTTCCGGCTTCGTATTCCGACGCGTCGAGTTGAATTTCTTTTGCGTCGAGTTCGAAGGTCAGCGCGACGTCGGAGTCGACGCTGGAAATCCCGTCGTACCAAATTTCCATTTGGTCGCCGAAAATAATATTGTCGGCGTGAAGCGCGCCGAGTTTGCGGTCGACTTGCGCGGCGTTTCCGTTTTCGTCGCGGTAACTCGTATCGATCCAAAGGCGAGCGCCGCCGGTAACGATTTGTTCGATCGTTCGACCGTCGTAAGCGTCGCCGACGTTGTAATCGTAATCGTAACCGTTGTTGAACTGGACGGAAGCGGCGGTAACGGACGGCGCTTTCGTCGGGTCGGTTTCGTCGCCGCGCGAGAAGCCGAGCATACCGCAACTTTCGACCGACCAAAGGGAACCGTCGGCGCCGTCGTCGGAGAGTTGGAAGTACGTTTCGCCCCAAACGGAAAACTTGTTATTGCCGCCGTTTGCGCCGAAGTTGGTGTCGCCTTGAATTACCGTGAAAGCGCGCTCGACGAACGTGTCGCCGTAGTAACCGAACATTTTATAGTCGTAGTCGCCTTGATTTTTCGCGTCGATAACGGTCGTGTAACCGTTGGCGGTTTCGCCGGGCGCGACGTATTGCGAGTCGACGGTCATGAAGGCTAAGTGGCTTTGGAACCCCGTGATATCGCGGTCGATTACGTTTCCGTTGGCGAGCGCGTTTTCAATGTTGGAGCGACCGGCTTCCCATTCGAGGAAGGTCGGCGTTTGATTTTCGTCGTAGGTAACGTAAAATTTATTGGCGAGTCCGGAGTCGTAGAGTTGGCGGTCGACGTTGCAGTAGGTCAACGCGGCGCCGAAGAGGGAAACGTCGGTTTTCAGACAGTCAACGTTGGCGAACGCGTTGACGGTGTAATCGACGATGTGTTCGCCGTTGTAAATCGCCGCGCCGACGAGCTGAACGACGCTGTCCTCTCCGAACGTCGCGGTTCCGTCGACGACGTCGTCCATAATCGTGCGCGTGAACATGACGAACGACGGCGCGTCGGGGGCGCTGTTTACGAAAACATTCCCTTGGTACTCGACGTCGCCGATCGAGTAAAGCCGACCGCCGTCGACGATAACGTCTTTTTCTAAAACGACTTTCCCTCCGTTTTCGCCGCGGAAATTCAACGCTCCGTCCGCGGCGACGACGACGTCGTGAAAGACGTGGTTTCCGGAGTTGACGTCGAGTTGCGCGTCCGCCATGTAACCGTAGACGGTAACGGGGCCGTTGAATTCGGAGTCGCCGTTAATTACCGCCATGCCGCCTAAAACGTTCATGCCGGCGTTGAAGGTCGTTTTACTGCGGTACGTCGATTCGGCGATTAATTGGTCGCCGTCGCGTTTGAACTCGGTTTCGGCGGCGGTAAAGAGGAGCATGCCGTTGCCGGTGAGCGTGAAATCGCCGTTAATTTCTTGCGGCGAGACCAACATGCCGCACATGTCGGCGAATTGGCCGAGTTTGTCGTCCGCGCTCTGTTGCGAAGCGAAGACGTAAACTTGGCCGCCGTCGCTCATGTCGAGGAAGTGGCCGTTGTGTTCGACGATTTTCGAAATCGGGCCGCCGTAAATCGCTTCCAAGTCGACGCCTATGTTTTTGTACATTTCGACCATGTACTCGGCGCTATCCTCTTCTTGTCCGGCGTTACCCGAGTAAAATTGCGGGTCGAAGAGCCCCCACATGTGCAACGTTTGCGTTTCCGGGTCGTAAATCGGCGCGGTCGTGCCCGTCGACAGCGCGATCGTTCCGCCGTCGAGCGTGATCGTCTTATCGTAGGTTTGGCTCGGGTCGTTGTAGGCGTACCAATCCGCGAGGTAAAGGAAATAGTCGTTTTCCGCGACGCTAATATTAAAGTTCGGCATGGTATACGTCTGCGCGAACGCGGGGGCGGACGTCGCGAAGAGCAGCGCGAGGGCGCCGACGACCGGCGCTTTCGACGGCGAAAAAAGGACGCGACGGAGGCGTTCGACAACGGCGGAACGACGGGAAACGGCGAACATCGGAGGAATCCTTTCAACGGGAAGGGAAGCGCGGCGTAGGCTGGAAAAAATAAAGGCGCGTAAAAACGAAACGAAGAAAACGCAAAAAATACGCTTCGGCAAGAAGCGAACGCGAAACGCTCGCCGACGCCAATAGAAGAAACGACGGTCCTTCGTCGCCGCGTCGCAAGCCAAACTCCGTTTCGGCTCCGACCGGAAAAAAAGCGCGACGGCGGCGCTATTCCGGCGTGAAAATTTTATCGGCGTTTCGTTCCGGGAAACTTGCGATTTTATTGAAAAACGGCGCAAGTTTTTCGCCGCGTCGGTCGATATCGCCCCGAAAAACGGAAAAGTCGGAACGAAAACTCGACCGCGAGGGAAAAGCGCCCGCCCTTGACGTGAAAAACGTTTCCGTTAAAATAAAATAAAGTCGTTAATCTTTTTAAAATCGACTAAAAAAGTCGGGTTAGACCCGTCGCGAAAATAGAAAAGGAGCGTCGTTCATGCGTTTCGTCGCGTCGTTTCGTTGGATGAGCGTTTTAGGTCTCGCTTGTTGGACGGCCCTCGCGGCCTCGGAGGCGGCGCGAGCGCAAGGAGACGCGGCGCAGAAAAAATACGCGATCGTTATCGGCGCGTCGTATTTCGAAGATCGGACGATAGCCGCGCTGCCGTTCGTGGAAAACGATACGGTTCTTATCGCCGAAACTTTGGCGGAGCGCGGGTTTACCGTTTATCCGTTTTGCGAAAAGCGCGTGAAGTTCGACCCGAAAAACGGAAAAATCAAGAAGTCGCAACCGCCGACGAAAGAGAACGTCGAACGCGCGCTCTCGGACGAAAACGGGCCGCTGCGCAACATTTTTGAGAATCGGCGGGCGACGCTCCTTATTTATTTTAGCGGACACGGCGACAAAGCGTCCGATCGAGAGAACGCCACGAGGCTCGTGTTGCGCGACTCCTATCGCGACGATCTGACCGGAACGACCCTAAGCGCCCAAGCGTTGCGCGAAATGGCGAGCGCGACCGAGTGCGAGAACCGCTTGCTCCTGATCGACGCTTGCCACGCGGGAGGAACCCGAGGGCGCGAACAAGAAGAAGGCCCGTCTTACGCCGAACTGTTCGTAAAAGAGTTTCTCGCCGGAGGAATCGAAGGAACGCCGACTTTCGCAAGTTGCGACTTTGCAAGCCTTAGCGGCGTGTTGCTCCCGCAGGTGGAGCGGTTCGACGCGTCGCAAAAGAAGCGCGACGTTTCCGTTTTCACCTATTGGATTAACGAAGGGCTCAAGGGACACGCGGACGGCGCCGTCGACAAAACGAGCGCGGACGGCGTTATCGGCTCCGACGAGCTGTTCGCTTACGTCGCGCAAAATCTCGAGTGGATGAACGCCGTCGGGGAATATTGGCGAACGCCGACGCTCGTCGCGTCGGAAAACGACAAACCGTTCGCGTTGTGCGCCGCGCCGCGTCGCGATTATTGGGAGACGCTCGACGACTTAGCCGAACAGATCGTTACCAAAGCGAAGATTTTGGGCAAAGAAGATATTTACGTCGAGGATTTCGTTTCAACGTTCGCGCCGCCGACGTTGAAACGCGACCAAGAAGAAATCAAAGCCGAGATCGACGCGCTCCATTCGTTCGCCGTCAACGCGACCGAGCGATTGCGCGAAAGCGTGTTGCGGAAACGGAAGGCGTTGGAGAGCGGAACGACGCCGCGTCGCGGTTATCGACCGGCGGCGAACAAGCGCGTCGTCGTGAAATCGGTCGTCGAAGCGCGAATCGACGACCGAGGCGAAACGGTTTACTCGATGACGTGCAACGTTCGCGAGCCGAGCGCCGCCGCGTCGCGCGAGCTTTCCGTCGTTCGCGGGAGCCTTCGGAAAAAAGACGCGGCGGAAATTAAGTTGAAGTCGCTCGACGCGGGAGACGCGAACGCGGCGCCGTTCGTTCGAATCGAAGCGATGGGCCCGAACGACGCCGTTTGGGAAACGCGGCCGATTCGCGAAATCGACGGAGCGCGATGGGTCGAGTTGAATCCCGGCGAAACTTACCGCGTCGTGTTGGCGCCGACGCTCGCGTTGATTCCCGCCGCCGAGCGCGCGAACGGCGTCGCGGAGAAAATCTGCGCGCGGCTCCTGATCGACGGTCGCAACTCCTTGCCGCAGTACGAGCCTTACGCGGAGCCGACGAACGACTTCTTTTGGCAAACGGACGTCGAGGGAACGCGCGGGGAAGGCGAAACGGCGTCCGAAACGGACGACGCGTTAAACGTCGTCGTCGAGGCGACGGCGGAAACGTCCGAGGAACCGCCGACGGTCGTCGCGCCGGTCGTTCCGCTCGACGAAGCGCGATTTTGGCTCTTGGACGCGGGGCGAACGTATCCGATCGAAGGCTTTTACGACCCGTCGCTGCGGACGTGCGCCGCGTTTTGCGTCGAGAGCGCGGCGCCGAGCGAAGACGGGAACGGCGACGACGGGAACGGCGACGAATCGGAAAACGGCTTGATCGTCGTCGCGTTTTACAAGGCGACGCGTTCGCGTTCCGCTCGTCCCGACGTGCAAACGAAGCCGGGCCCGAAGAAAAAGTGTTCGGCGTTTGTCGTCAAAGGTTGGGAAATCGGCGCGAATCTTGCGTTTTTGCGGTTGCGGTGCGCGTCGGCGGGGTATCTCGCGGAGTTGGAAAAGGCGACCGAATACGCGGGGACGCGAGGCGACGAATAAAGCGCGAACGCGGGCGGGGAACGGCTCCGACGGCGGAAAAACGGAAGACGAAGAAAAAATAGCGGAAAGGGCAAAATGGGAGTAGAAAAGATGAAACGACGGCGAACAAAGCGCGTCGCGCGGGCGGCGCTTTTCGCGTTGGGGACGACGTTGGGAGCGGCGTTGGCGGGCGGCGTCGCGGCGCGAGCGGAGGACGGCGCCGCCGACGTCGGCAAGCGGCCGGTCGTCGCGGAGAATCGTTGGGCGATCGTTCTCGACGCGTCGCGACCGAGCGGTTCGCCCGAGACGCAAGCGCGAATCGACGCGGCGCGGGAGAAGTTTCGCGCCGATTTGGAAGCGAGCGGGATTTTGCCCGATCGTATTTTCGTTTATACGTCGACGGCGAAAGACGAGACGCGGCGTCCGACGCGAACGACGATCTTGAACGTTTTGAACGCGTTGCGCGACGTCGACGGCGTCTGCGAGCTTTACCCGACCGGGCCCGGCGAAGACAAGCCGTATTGGCGGGAAGTCGTCGACGAAGAGAGCGAAGGCGCGGACGCGGCGCCTTGCGAAGTGCAACTTTACCTGACGGCGCCCGGATTCGCCGCGCCCGACGGCGAGCGCGATTGGCTCGTTCCTTGCGACGCGGCGCTGGAAAACCTCGACGCGGAGGCGAACGCCGACCGGTTGTTGAGCGTCGCCGAAATTGAAGACGCGCTGTCGCGTCCGCTCGACGAAGACGCGACGCCGATTCAACGAACGTTTTTGGCGATCAATTTTCTAACGATCGAAGCGTCGACGCGCGGAAACGGCGGTTCCGGCTCGGGCGTTCCGATTCAGAACGAAGTCGACTTGGAGCGCTCGGTCGGGCGCGGGTTCGACGACGAAGACGCGGGCCCGACGGCGCGTTTCCAGCACGTGCGCGTATCGACGAAAAACGAGCGTTGGGACGCGCGGACGGTCGACTCGTTTTACGCGACGATGAGCGAAGGCTTGACCGGGTGCGCCGACTTGGCGGGCGACCGAGACGGTTGGGTCGACGCCGGCGAGTTGGCGGAATACGTTCGAGCGAACGGTCGAGACGGCGCGGTCGCGATCGCGCAAAACGGGAACGCGGTTTACGCGCTCTGTCCGGCGCGGCGCGAATGGAGCGTTCCGACGTCGCTTTATTCGGATATCGAACGAATTTTTACGCGACCGGAATATAAGAAGTTGCGCGATTCCGCGAAGGCGCGGCGCGAGCAAGTCGAGGCGGAAAAACGGGGAGGCGCGAAACGATGAAAAAAACGCGACGGAAGGAAAAAGGCGGCGAACGGCGTTTCGCGTCGACGCGACGGCGGAAAAGCGGGACGGTTTGCGCGGCGGCGGTCGCGCTTGCGCTGACGGGAACGCCGAGCTGGGCGCAGGTTCCGGGCTATTATTCCGGCGCCGTTCAACCGCAGCTCGACCTTCAACGTCAAGCGGAGAACGCGGCGCGGCGGTCGAACGCCGTCGCGTCGTCGCCGTATCGAGCGCCGACCGCTCCGCGACAAGCGACCGCGTCGGCGGCGGGAAGGACGAACGCTCCGAAACAAACGACCGCGCAAGCCTCGACGTCCGGCGAAGCGGAGAAGCTGTCGCTCGAAGCGGCGATTATCGCGGTCGGGCGGTACGCGCCGGAGTCGGGATTTACTCCCTTGTCCGGTTGTTCGAACGACGCTCGCGCGCTAAAAGGGTGGCTCGACGCGAATTTCGACGAAGCGTTTCGGCAAACGGACGCGTATCGCCGCAAGGTCGCCGTCCTTAGCGACGCCGAAGATATCGCGACCGGAGCGCCGACGCGCGAAAATATTTTGAATCTTTTGCGGCAAAAGGCGAGCGTTTCGTGCGGGCGGCTCTTCGTTTCCTTCGCCGGACACGGCGTCGGCGCGTCCGGCAAAAGTTTTCTTTGCCCGGCGGATACGAGAGCGTTCGACGCGGAAACCTTCGAGGCCGACGTCGCGGACGCGGTCGAGGCGAACGGTCGAGGCGGCGCGGTCGAAGCGGCGAACGCAAACAATTTGATCGCCGTTTCCGAAGTCTTGGAGATTTTGAAGGGCGCCAAGGCGAAAGAAGTGATTTTATTGCTGGACGCTTGCCGCGACGGCGGCGAAAACTCCTTCATGCGCGAGTTTGCCGACCTGCTCCAAAACGCCGACGAAAATTTCAAAAAGCGCGACGGCGGCGCGTTTTACGTCCTGACGAGTTGTTCGTTGGGCGAAAAGGCGCTCGAAACGGCGCGCGACGGCGAAATGCGCGGCGCGTTCGGGTATCGTTTTGTCGAAGGGCTCGCCGGGCCGGCCGATTACGTCGGGTGTTGCGACGGCGCCGTAACGTTGGTCGAGGCGTACAATTACGCGTATTCGAAGGTCGCGGAAGACGCGCGTCGCGAAGGGAGCGGAACGCAAACGCCGGAACTCTTTATGGCGAACGTCGGCCTGCGGAAAGCGCCGACGCTCGCTCGCGTTTCGCTCGAAGATTTGGCGACGGCGGACGTCGACGCTTGGCGCGACCAAGCGTATTTGTTGTACGTCGGGCGCGTGTTGTCGGACGTGAAGTGGACAAAAAACGTCAACGCGATCGCCGAACGTTCGCTCGACGCCGTTTTGGAGAGCGCGCCGAACAACTCGCTCGCGCTTTCGCTGCGCGGCGTCGTGCGGCGTAAATTAGGCGATTACGTCGGTTCGCTCGACGACTGGAATAAAGTCGGACAAAAATTCCAGCTTTACGTGAAGTCGCGGCGCTCCGACGATCCCGCGAAGCCGCCGCGCGACGATTCGGAGAGATTGACGGTTCGTTTGGCCGAAGAAGCCGCCGGGGCGGAAACGCGCGCGGTCGTAACGTCGACCGACTTGCTGACCGTCGCGGAGATCGCGACCGACGCGAAGGGCGTTCGTTGGGGACGCGTCGTCGAGAAAAACAGCGTCGCGCTCGGCGAAGACGCCGGTTGGTTGCGGCTCGACGCGACCGTTTGGGATTGGCGGCTCGCGTCGCGAGCGATTATCGCGACCGACCTGCAGCCGACGCGCCGCGTCCTCGATTACAACGCCGCGTCGACCGGCGCGGCGCCGGGGCGCAATTACATTCAAGGGGGCGGAGGCGGTTCGACGCCGGGGCCGCTTTACCATTGAGCTTCTTTGAGCGGTTGAGATTCGGTCGAATCGAGAACGACGCGATTTTCGAAGACGCTTTCCGAGAAGGGAAGCGTCTTTTTTTTGTTTGCGCGCGGCGTTTAACTTGTTTTGACGGAAGAGGTTGCGTTGAGGCGCTTAGTCGGCGGCGACGACGCGGAGGCGCGGGCGCTCGTCGGCGGGAACGAAGAGGCGAGGGAAGGCGGCGCGGCGCGGCGGTTCGGCGTCGGCGGCGAAAATTTTGAGCGTCGGCGCGCGGTTCGGCTCCGGTTGCGACGCGGCGTCGTTGCGCGACGTCGAACGGAACGCGTCGAAGCGCAGAATCGTCGGTTCGGCGGCGGACGCGTCGGGGGAAAAAACGGCGAGGCGCGAACGTCCGGCGTCGCGAGACGGCGTTTCGGCGGACGACGCAAGATCGGTTTTCGATAAACGTTCGGAACGGAACGCAAGCGAAACAAGGGTTTCCGACAACGACAGCGCGGCGGACGCGAGGTCGCCGGGGCGGCGTTCGGCGGCGCGAGCGTCGGCGAAAAAGCGGCGCGCGCGTTCGGCGGCGGCGTCGAGATCGCGTTGAAAATCGTTCATAAAGGCTCCGGCGTCGAAAAGAAAAACGAGTCGCGAACGCGGAAAACGTCGCGGAAACAAGGGGAGGGCGCAAGGCGAGCCCTCGGCTCGACGACGATAACAAATCGGCGCGTTCGACGCAAGAGCAAATTCCGGCGAAACGGAATAAAAAGAGAAAACGTGAAAACGCCGTCGAAGAAGAGCGCGTCGAAAAGAGAGCGAAGAAAGAAAAACGCCGAATCGGCGCGGCGGCGGATTCGGCGTTAAAAGTTGGAAGTCGCCGGATTACGACGGTTGCGACGCGAGTCGCCAACCGCCGAGTTCCGTTGAATTGGCGTCGAGAAGCGATTATTCGTCGCGCCAAGTCGAGCCGACGAGCGCGTCGATTTGCAGGTCGTTGAGCTTTTCGCCCTTCGAAACGGCGTCGCGGGCGGCTTGTTCGCGTTGACGGAAGTAACGGTAACGCTTTTCTTGGTCGACTTCGACGGCGGCGACCGGTTCGAAATCGGACGCTTCGCCGCGGTCTTGCTTCGCGAGCCGCTCTTGACCGCGCTTAACGAGGGCGAGCGCTTCGGCGTACTCCGGCGAAACCGACGCGTCGGCGGCGCCCCAACGGTTCAGGCAAGGGCTCCGCTCCGGACGGTCGAACGAAATCGCGGCGCTCAACGCCAAATTTTTGAGCCCGGTCAACTCGGACAGGCGCTTCGTTTCGTCGTTCGTCAGCGGCGAACGACCGTAGGGGTTGTCGCGGTACGCCGAGCCGTAAGTCGGGTAATACGGCGCGTTAATATCGATCCAAGTCGCGACGCGGTCGACCGCCTCCGCGTCGACTTTGCGGTCGACGTAAAGACCGAGTTCGCGGCGTTTATCGTCGATTTCCGGTTTCGGGTGGCCCTTTGTCAAAACTTCGTAAAGTCGGCTTTGGCGAGCGCCCCAGAAGTTCGGCTCGAACTTGTTGTGCGGCCCGGCGCCGGGGACGCGAACGAGTTCCTTCGAGCGAATTTGCCAATACGACGCGTTGAACGCCGGGTTGCGGTCGCCCGCGAGAACGAGCTTTTCGCCCGCCGGTTTGCCGAAGTCGTGGCAAGCGACGCAGTACTTGTCGAAGACCGGCTGGACTTCCTCCAAATAACTGAACAAACGCGGTTCGCCGCGCCAAGGTTCGAGCGGAAGCGGGTCGCCGGAGAGCGCGGAACCGGCGAGCGTTCCGGACGTCGGCGCGTCGAGACGGCTCTCGTGGCAGCCGACGCAAGCGTTCGTTTCGCCGGGGCGCGCCATAATCCCGCTGCGCATCGACTGAATCATAACGCCTTCTTCGTCGAGGAGTTGGAAATAAACGAAACGGTCGGCCGGAACCGCGAAGGAAACGCTGCCGTCTTCCGCGACCGGAACCGTCCCGAGGATTCGCTTGTTGTTGAAGTCGTTCCAAGCCATTCCCGGCGCTTGCGTTCCGGCGCCCTGCCAGTTGGCGCGCGTCCAGAAACGTTTTTCCGGCGACTCGACGACGCGCAAATATTTGACCGAGCCGGGTTCGACGTTCGACATGCCGAAACCTTCGTAAACGTTGCTAACGTGGAAGTAACCGTTCGGGTCGTCGAGGTCGACGCGGTCGGCGATCGTCGCCGGAACGTCGGTCGGGAGAATCGGGCGAGCGTCGAAGCAACCGGGGCCGTCCGCCCAAACTTGCGTCGCGCCGCCGTCCGGGTCGAGAACGTAAAGCGCGGTTTCGTCGCCGTTTCCGGTTTGACCGGTCGCCAAAATAAAACCGTCTTCGAGCGGGAACGGGTCTTCGTACTTGCGAGGCGAGCGCGTAAACGTATCGTATTTCATTACTTCGCGCAACGGGTCGGCGCCGGGCGCGTCGGAGATCCAGTCGATCGTTTCCGGCGGCCAAGTTTGGAGAACCGGCGCTTTGCCGTCGAGTCCCAAGCGGCGGTCGATCAGCGCGACGGCGCCCCAAGGCCGGTCGTGGCAAGAACTTAGGACGCAAACGAACGTCGAGTCGTCGCCGGGAAGCGGGCGCGCGTCGATGACGCCGCCGGGGGACGCGGTGTTGTTGCCCCAAAAGATTTCGTGCTTCGCGCCGTCCGGGTTCGTTACCCAAACGCCCTGCGCGTCGCCGAAGTTGCGGTCGACGTACTCCCAACGGTCGTAAATCAGGCGACCGTCCGAAAGGAGCGCGGCGTGCCCTTCGAAGAGCGTGCTTTTGCCGATTTGGCGAACGTTCGAGCCGTCGCCGTTCATTTTGTGCAAATTGCCCATAATGTGGCGGTTGCACATACAGTATTTCGGCTCGCGCGTCGACGAGAAGACGATTTCGCCGGTCGGGAGGTAAAGCGGGTCGAAGTCGGACGCGCCGGAGACGAACGTTAACTGGCGAAAACCGGCGGTTTCGGCGAGCGCGGCGATTTCTTCGGCGGTCGTTTCGGCGGTAATCTTAATCGCGGGACGGTCGGCGGCGAGGTCGAGCGTCATTTCGCCGATATGATAGTCGTCGGCTTTCGATTTTCGGAACGAAAAAACGACTTTCGTCGCGTCGAACGAGAGTTCGGGGTCGCGAACGATTCCGTCCGGGAGTTCGAGGAGCGTTTTCGACTCGCCGGTTTTCGGGTTCCAAACGACGAGCGCGGAGTCGCCGACAAAGCTGTTCTCGTTGATTTCGCCCTTTTGGAAGAGCGTCGCGGTGTTGTGATGGTCGGGGCGGTATTGAGCGCGGCGAACGTAAAGAACCGGCGCGTCGAGGGTTCGGAGAGCGTCGAGCGCGGCTTCTTTCTTTTCCGCTTCTTTGCGCTGAGCTTCAAGACGCGCTTTTTCGAAGAAGTCGCGGCGCAGTTTCGTTCCGGCGTCGGAGATTTTACCGGGGATTTCGAACGCGTCGCAGCGGATGTGCGCCCAGCCGCCGGTTTCGAGGTCGACGACCCGAATCAGCGCGAGGCGGCCTTTGTACTCGCCGACGTTCCAAACGACCGGGTCGAGCTTTTGGTTGTTTTTCCCGACGACTTTCAAAACCGTTTCGACGTCGCCGCTTTCGTCGAGAAGCGCGAGCGCGACGTAAACGTTTTGACGCTCCGCGCCCCCTCCGCCGACGAGGAATTTCAACTCGTCGCCGACGATTTCAAAGACCGGCGACTCGATAACGCAACGAACGTCGTCGGTTGGCGCGGGGGAGGCGGTCGATTCGAGCGTCGTTAGGTAACGCTTGCCCTGTTTAACGTAAGGGACGGTTTCGTCGTGAAACTCGGCGTCGCGATCGCCGATCGGTTTCGTGTTCGCGCCTTCGACGATCGCCCAACCGGCGGAAGCGAGGTCGCCGCTTTCGAAGTCGTAAACGAGCGGAGCGTCGGGCGCGGCGAAAACGGGCGCCGCCATTAATATTAATAAGGAGAAAAACGACGATAACGATACTTTCATCGGACGGTTCCTCGCGGTTGCAAAATAACGCGTCGGACGTCGAAACGCCGGAAAATCGGCGAACTCGGCGTCGGCGCGTCGACGGAAAGTTAAGGTAATGCGAAAATGGGGGAGCGGGGGAAACGGGGAAAACGGAGGACGGCGTCGCGACCGTTCGGCGTCGCGACGGTCAAAACGCGGCGTCGGAACGCTCTTGAAGGAGCGTCGCGGCTCGTTCGACCGCCTTGGGCAAGACGTCGCCGATCGATTCGCGGAAAACGAGCGTCGCGAAACGGTCGAGCGGCGTCGGCGTTCGGTTGACGACGACAAACGGAACGTCGGCGTCGCACTCGCGCGGAAGTCCCGCCGCCGGATAGACTTGCAACGACGTTCCGAGAACGAGGAGCAGGCGCGTCTCCCACATCGCCCGCTGCGCCCCGGCCAACGCCCGTTCGGGAAGCGCTTCGCCGAAGAAAGTAACGTCCGGCTTCAAAACGCCGCCGCATTCGGGACAGCGCGGAACCTGGCCCGCCGCGACGACCGCGCCGAAAACGGAAGGCTCGAACGACCGCTCGCAAGCGACGCAACTCGACGTCCGCAGCGTTCCGTGAATCTCCCAAACGCTCGTCGAACCCGCCGTCGTGTGAAGCGCGTCGATGTTTTGCGTAACGATTTCGACGCGTTTGCCGAGCTTGCGTTCCAAGTCGGCGAGCGCGACGTGCCCGGCGTTCGGCGCCGCCGCGACCGTTTGCGCGTAAAACGGCCCGAAAATCCGGTAAAACTCGCCCGGATTCTCGTTGAAAAAGTCGATGGAAAAGACCGCTTCCGACGTCGTTTGGTAAATTCCGGTCGACGAGCGGAAGTCGGGAATTCCGCTTTCGGTCGAAATTCCGGCGCCGGTCAGCGCGGCGATTTTCGGCGTCGCGGCCAGCAGTTCGGCGAAACGTTGAATTTTTACGTCGAAATCAATTTCGGCGGGCATTGGACGGCCTCTTGACGTTAAAATAGGAAGCGCGGGTAAGCGGGGAAAACGGAAGACGCGTCGACGTCAGTCGCGAACGTCGACTTCCTCCTCTTCTTCGTCAAATTCTTCGAACGCGTCGTCGGTTTCTTCGTCGTCGACGCGGAGGAAGTCTTCGAGCTTTTCGTCGGCGGCGAGCCAATCGCGACGGCGGGCTTCGTCGTCGTTTTCGTCGTTCAAATTGCGGCGAATTTCTTCGTCGTCGAGCGCTTCTCGGCGGCGGTTTTCCTCCGCTTCCCAACGTTGGCGCTCGTATTTTTTGCGGTAAAATTCGCGATTTTCGGCGACGCGGCGCTCTTTTTCGTCGACCGGAGCGCCGAAGTCGAACTCGACGTCGGAGTCGCCGCGATACTCGACTTCCTGCCCGGTGAGGTTCGAAACGAGCGTGTGCGTCATCGCGTCGAAGACGTCGGCGCGCGAGAGGTTTTCGCCGGTCAGCGCGAGGCGGTCGCAGGTTTGCCAATAAACGACGTAACCGCGATTTTCGTCTTCAAATTTCAAAACGAGCGCCGTGCTGGTCAGGTCGAGATAAAAAAAGTTGACTTCGTAACCGGTTAGGACGCGGTCGGCGACGTAACGTTTAACCTCCGCTTGATCCATTTCTTCGTATTCCGCGTCGAGCGTTCCGAGAATCTGTTTCGCGGCGGCGTCGAGATCGACTCCTTTGGGGTAAATCGCGAGCGACCAAAAGCTCCCTTCCGGGCTGTCGACGGTGATTCCGTAGGCGCCTTTGTCCCAAGTTTCCGTTTGAACGAACCAGTTGCTCGGATAAATAAAACGGACGCCTAAATCGTCGTATTCTTTGTAATCTTTCGACATCGGTAACCTCGGAATGATATTTTGACGGCGGCCCGGCGAACGAGGGGCCGTCGCGGCGGGGCGGGAAAAAGGATTGGAACGTAATTTGGGGGATTAAGTGGATTGGGGGACAAGGAGAAGCGGGGTCGCGACTTAACGCTTGCGCCGCTTCTCTATTTTAACGTCGGAAAAGTTTCCGCGTCGGCGTCGAGCGTTTTACTTGAACGCGCCGCCGACGATTTTTTTAACGTTTTCCGGCGTAACCGGCGAAATAACGCCGTTTTCGGTGATAATGCCGGCGATCAGCTCCGCCGGGGTAACGTCGAACGCCGGGTTATAAACGTCGATTCCGTCCGGGGCGGTTTGCTTGCCGAAGCCGCGTCGGATTTCCTCCGGGTCGCGTTCTTCGATCGGGATTCCGGCGCCGTTTTCGAGCGTCAAGTCGAACGTCGAACTCGGCGCGACGACGTAAAACGGAACGTTGTGCGCTTTAGCGCAAAGCGCGACCGAGTAGGTGCCGATTTTGTTCGCCGCGTCGCCGTTCGCCGCGATGCGGTCGGCGCCGACGAAGACCGCGTCGATTTTGCCTTCGCGCATCACCGACGCCGCCATCGAGTCGCAAATGAGCGTTACCGGGACGCCGTTTTCCTTCAGCTCCCAAGCGGTGAGGCGGGCGCCTTGCAGGAGCGGGCGGGTTTCGTCGGCGAAAACGCGGATTTTTTTGTTTTCCTCTTCGACGGCCCAATAGAAAACGGCGAGCGCGGGGCCGTAATCGCTCGTCGCGAGGCCGCCGGCGTTGCAGTGCGTGAGGTAGCCGCCGCCGTCGCGAACGAATTGCGCGCCGAACTCGCCCATTTTGCGGCAAAGGACGCGGTCTTCGTCGTGAATCGCGCGAGCTTCGTCGAGGAGCGTCGCGGCGATTTCGGCGGGCGTCGCGGTTCCGCGGAGCGACTCCGCTTTCGCCTTCATTCGGTCGAGCGCCCAAAAGAGGTTGACGGCGGTCGGCCGGCTCGACGCGAGATAGGCGGTCGCTTCGTCGAGACGGGCGAAAAATTCCGCTTCCGACGGTTCGCGAACCGCGCCTTCCGAATCGCGAAAGACCGTTTGCAACCCGACGCAAACCCCGTAAGCGGCGGCGATTCCGATCGCGGGCGCGCCTCGAACGCGAAGCGCTTTGATTCCTTCCCAAACGCTCTCGATCGTTCGCCAATCGTCGCGGCGAAGCTCCGTCGGGAGGAGCGTTTGATCGAGCGCTTGGAGCGCGCCGTTGAGGAAAACGTCGAAGGTCGTCGCGCTCGACGCTCCGTCCGGAACGCGCCAAGCGAGGGAATTCAGTTTGTTTTTCGGGGCCATCGGGAATAACTCGAACCGGAACAAGCCGGAGAATAGGCGGTTTAGGGGAACGGGGAAAAAGGAAACGACGGGAACCGCGCAACGGACGCCGCGTTCCGCCGGAAAACGGGAGCGGGCGAAGGTCGAACGGTCGCGTTTGCGGAACGACCGGGAAACGACCGCCGTCGTCCTTTCCGGGAACGCCCTTTATTATACCGTTTTTTGCGCGAAAGGACAACGAAAAAAACGCGGAACGAAATTTTCGCCGTTTTTTTCTTAAGATTTCGACGATTTTTTCGAATCCGAAAACTTTTTGGGTCGTTTTTAAGGAAGAAAAATAAATAAAAGCGCCGGTAATTTGTCTTTGTTTGAATTTAGGCGAAAGAAAACCCGCCGCGTCGTTCCAAACGGTCGAGCGTTCGAGCGGCGCGGCGGCGTCGAGCAAAGAAAAAAACGGGGAACGCTCCGGCTTTTCGAAGCGTCGTCGGCGCGTCAGGACGACAGTTTCGCTTGGAACGCGGCGTCTTTGGCGGCGATTTTGTCGACGAGCTTGCGTTTGAAGTCGTCGTAAGCGGCGGCGAGCGTTTCGTCGGAGAGCGCGAGGATTTGAACGGCGAGAAGCCCGGCGTTGCGCGCGCCGCCCGAACCGGTTCCGACCGTCGCGACCGGAACGTCGCCCGGCATCTGAACGGTCGCGAGGAGGGAATCGAGCCCGCCCATCATATCGGTTTTAACAGGAATCCCGATCACCGGCAACGGCGTGTGCGACGCGACGACGCCCGCTAAGTGCGCGGCGCCCCCCGCGGCGGCGATGATGACGCGCAGGCCCCGGCTTTTCGCCGTCGACGCGTATTCGAGAACCTTGTCCGGCGTGCGGTGCGCGCTCATCACGTGAATTTCGTACCCGACGCCGAACTCGTCGAGGGCCTTGGCGACGCCGTTGATTTTGTCCCAGTCGCTGTCGCTGCCCATCAAAATCCCGACGCGGAGAGTTTTTTCGCTCATTTTGGTTTCCTTTATTGAAAATTGGTTGATTTTTGGCTTGTTCGAAAGGGGAACGGGAGGGGAAAAGCCCGTCGTCGCGCCGCACGACCGCTTGGGAAGCGTCGGGAAACCGTCGCGTTGCTCGACCGCTTGGGGGAAGCGTCGGGGAACGGTCGCGTCGCTCGACCGCTTGGGGGAAGCGTCGCGAGGGCGGTTTTTCGCCGTTTTGGCCAATATATAATAACGACCGCGTTGAAACGGTCGCCGATTGGCCGCTCGACGGGGAAATTTTTCGTTCTTTTCGCCGTTTGAGCGGGGATTTTTTCGCTTTTTTTGCGCTCGGCGAAATAATGTTCGTTTTGGCGCTTTTTTTGCGTTCGGCGGGAAATTTTCCGCTTGGGAGAACGTTTTTTTCGGTCGCTTAACGCAAGCGACCGAAAAAACGCTTGAATCGCCGGGCGCTTCGCGGTAAAATGAACCCGTTCGTCGCGTTTATTGTATAAAAAAAACGCGATTTCGCAACGAGGGCCGCAAAAATCGCCGCGAAAACGGTCGAAACGGCGAAAAAAGTGGAAAAATCGTCAAAAAACGCCGCTGGAAAACGCCGCCGAACGCGTTCCAAGCGTTCGACGTTTAAGACGTTTGACGCGATTAAAATGGCGAAAAAAGCGAAAATAGAGAAAAAGGAGCCGAGGAAAATGACGTTGAAACGCAATTTGAAAACGCGCCGTTCGCTTCGTTGGGCGACGCTCGCCGGGGCCGCGCTCGCGGTTTCGCCGTTGATTTCGCCCCTTTCGCCCCTTTCGTCGACGCTTGCCGACGAAACGCCGGTCGAAAAGGGAACGCCGAAAGCGCCCGCTTGGATTCTCAACAACGGCCCGGACGTCGCCGACGCGACCGTCGGACAAGCGGAACTGCGCGTCGAAGCCGGTTTGACGACGATGCGCGTTCGCGGAACCGACGCGACGTTTTCGCTCCCGATCGACGAAGACGCCCGGTTCGCGGCGGCGGAGCGGCCCTTTTTCGCGTTGCGGTATAAAATCGAGTCCGATAAAAAAGTCGGCGGAATTTTCTTCACAACCGACGAATTGACGGCGCTTTCCGACAAGAGTTACTCGCAGTTCCCGGTCGTTTGCGACGGCGTTTGGCGCGATTTG
>JAZQAP010000679.1:0-1747 GCA_045545275.1 Thermoguttaceae bacterium
CGGAAACGCCGAAAAGCGGAAACGTTAAAACGCGGAAACGCCGAAAAGTCGCGGCGGCTCGAAACCGCCAAAAGCGGAAAACGAAAAACGGAAAAGAAAAGTCAACCGGCGGAAAGTCGAGCTTGATATATTATTGTCGACGTTTATTAATAAAGGAAACGAACGATGATTGAATTGGGCGTTAATATCGATCACATCGCGACGGTGCGTCAAGCGCGGCAAACGACGGAGCCCGACCCGGTTTGGGCGGCGGCCGCGGCGGAACTCGGCGGCGCGGACGGAATCACCGTCCACCTGCGCGAAGACCGGCGGCACATCCAAGAGCGCGACGTCCGCATTTTGCGCGAAACCTGCCGCGTTAAACTCAATCTCGAAATGGCTTGCGACGCCGACGTTACCCGAATCGCCCGCGAAATCGTCCCGGATCAAGCGACGCTCGTTCCGGAAAAACGCCAAGAGGTAACGACCGAAGGCGGGCTCGACGTTCTCGCCGACGTCGACCGCGTTCGACGCTGCGTCGACGCGTTGCGCGAAAAGGGCGTCGCCGTCAGTTTGTTCCTCGACCCGGAAGCGCGGCAGATCGAAGCGGCGAAGGAACTCGGCGTCGAAGCGGTCGAGCTGCACACCGGCGCTTACGCGAACGCGACCGGAGCGGCGGCGGAAGCGGAACTCGCTCGTTTGACCGAAGCGGGCGCGCTGATCGACCGTCTCGGAATGCGCCTGCACGCCGGACACGGGCTGACCTATCGCAACGTTCGCCCGATCGCCGCGATTCCGAAAATGGTCGAGCTGAACATCGGACACAGTATTATCGCCCGCGCCTTAATGGTCGGGATGCGCGACGCGGTCGCCGAAATGAAACGAATCCTCGAAACGTTCGGGAACGTTTGAGGCCGTTCGACGCGTTCGAAGCCGAGTAAAACGCGCTTCAAGGCGGCTCGACTCGTCGAGCGGAAACGGTTGCGAACGCTAAAAGTCGATTTACGACAAGGACTTATATGGAAGAATTATCGATCGCGATCCTGAGCGGTCGCGTTCTGCAGAACGTGTTGGGCCCGAGCGACGAACACTTGCGCAAAATTCGCAAGGAGCTGGGCGTTCGCGTCGTCGTCGACGCCGAAAAAGGGAAGCTGATCGTTCGCTCGGACGACCCGGAGGCGACGAAGCGCGGCGCTTACCTGCTCGAACAGCTCCAACGTTGGAGCGACCGCGAAGGGAAACCGCTCGACGCCGACGACCTGCGCCGCGCGCTCGACGAAGTCAAGCGCGGCGAAGAAGTGTCGACCGTCAAACCGTTCGAGGTGTACGGCGGCAAAACGATTCGTCCGAAAACCGCCGGGCAAGCGAAGTATTGCGAAATGCTCCGCAAGCGCGAAATCTGTTTCTGCGCCGGGCCGGCGGGCACCGGGAAGACTTACCTCGCCGTCGCGCGGGCGGTCGAGGCGCTTCGACTCGGCGAAATCCGCAAAATCGTCTTGGTGCGACCGGCGGTCGAGGCTGGCGAAAACCTCGGCTTCCTCCCGGGCGACCTCTCCGAAAAGATTAACCCGTATTTGCGCCCGCTCTTCGATTCGCTCGCCGACATGACGCAAGCCGATATGTTGCGGCAGTTTATGGAGGATTCGAAGGTCGAGGTGATCCCGCTTGCGTACATGCGCGGCCGGACGCTCAACGACGCTTGCATCATTCTCGACGAAGCGCAAAACACCAGCGTTTCGCAGATGAAAATGTTCCTGACGCGGATGGG
>JAZQAP010000680.1:0-3298 GCA_045545275.1 Thermoguttaceae bacterium
TGCGTCGCCGGTTCGCCGTCTTTACCGGCGTTCGGGTTCTTGGCTTCCGGATTGAAGAATTGGTACGCCGGCTTGTTTTTCGCGAGGAGAATACCGCACCAAATCGCGTTCGAGGTCAACCCGCCGAGGAGAACGACGCAAAGTTTCGGGAGTCCGCTCCAAAGAACTTCGGTGCCGTGCGCGACCGAAATTTTCGCAAGCGGTTCGGCGGCTTGGAGACCGTAGGCCATGCACGCGCTGAAGACGCCGGAAATCGTCGCGACGATCAGCCCTTTAACGAAGCTAAATTCTTGAATCGTCGCTTTTTTTGCTTCGGCGTCCATTTCGCGTTCCTTCGACGTTCCGGCGACGGCGGCCAAGATAACGCCGATCATGCAGACGCCGAGGCCGAGCATCGTAACGACGAACGCGGGGTCGGTTTTTAGCGACGGAACGAACGAACCGTCGACGATAGGCGGCATAATCGTGCCCAAGACGGTGCAGTATCCGAGCGCGATCGCCATCCCGAGCGACATCCCGAGATAGCGCATCGTGAGACCGAACGTCAAGCCGCCGATTCCCCAAAGGGCGCCGAAAAGATACGCGAGCCCCATCGCTTGCGGCGCGGTCGAGAACGCTTCGGCGAGGGACGGGAAGAGGCCTTTCGTCAGGCAGAGGGCGAGAATCCAAGGCGCGAGGAGCCAAGAGACGATCCCGCCGGCGAGCCAGTAAACTTCCCAGCTCCAACGTTTGACCGCTTTGTAAGGAACGTAGAACGACCCGGACGCGAGCCCGCCCAGCCAGTGGTAAATAACTCCGACAAATACGCTCGGCATACGATTTTCCTTTCCGAAAAACGGAGATTGGACGTAAAATAAGGGGCCCGGGCGCGAAAAAAAGCGTCGACCCGGCAAGCGCGTCGTTTCGAACGGTTGAGCGCGCTTTTTCCAAATTGTACCCGAATTTCGTTCGAAGCGCAAGCGGCGGAGCGTTTTTGTCGAGAATTTGGCGGAAATTTTTTTTCGAGACGGGCGACGTTATTAATAATATGGGGAACTTCGCTCCTTTAGGGGGACGCGGCCAAGAAAGAGCGGCGTTCGTTCGCGTCGGCGAGCGCGTCGCGAACGACGTAACGCTTAAAGACGTCGCCGACGGCGCGGTCGCGTTACGCTTGAAACGTCGGCGGCGGGGCGAACGTCGGACGTTTCGAGCGTTTTTTTGACGTTATTAATAATAGCGGGGCGAAAAAGTTGCCGAAATTGGGAATTTTTTCCATTAATTTTCGCGGGAGGGCGCCTCTTTTCTTCTGAAAAACGTTTTGGGCGGTCGTTGGCAAAAGCGCGAAAGGCGTTACAATGAAATTTGACGCCGGTTTCGAACCGCGACGTCGATTTGAGCGGACGCGCTTTTGGTTTGACCGTCCGTTTTCCCTAACCGATAAATTGAGTTTTCCGATGCGATTTTCGACTTTTTCTTTGTTGCGTCGCGGCGTTTGGCGGCGTTCGGCTTTTCTTTGGCTCGGCGTTTCGACGCTAACGTTCGCGGCGGCGCTTGCGCAAGAGTCCCGCGAATGGCGCGATTCCGCCGGACGTCCGATCGCGACGTCGACGAACGAAAAGCTCGTCGGAACGCTCCGTCTCGACGGCGTCGACGACCCGGGCAAAGTGCGAATCAAGATGGGCGGCAAGACGTTTCGTTTTACGTTGGCCAATTTGAGCGAAGCCGACCGCGAGTACGTCGAAGCCGAGCGCGCGAAGAAAAACGCTCCGCAAACCGCGTCGAACCCGACCGCCGACGCGTCGACGACCGAATCGAACTCGACCGCCGCCCAGCCGACGCGAACGAACGTTCCGAATCCGGCGCCGGCGTTGGCGGAGGACGCGTCGCGAGCGTTGGTCGCGATTCCGAAAGACGGCGTCAAGCGGGCGCTTCTTGTCGGCGTCGACGATTACGCGGAGTTCGCCAACCTGAAATACGCCGTCGCGGACGTCGAAGCGATTCGCGAACGTCTTATCGGACTTGGATTTAAGCCGGAAAATATCGTCGAGTTGAAATCGACGAATCCGGCGAACCTGCGCCCGTCGCAGCGTTATATTCGGCGGCAAGTCGACGCGCTCCTCGACGCCGCCGGGCCGAACGACTTGCTTTTCCTGCACTTCTCCGGACACGGCTTCCAAACGGACGGCGTCGTGCGTTTCGCGCCGGACGACGCGGTCGCGACCGGAGACGAAAACGTTCTCGACCCGGAAACGACGATTTCGTTAACGGAAATCATCGAGCGTTTGAAAACGTCCGAAGCGAAGTTTAAGTGGTTGATCGTCGACGCTTGCCGCGAGAACCCGACCGGAACGCGGAGCGCGGCCGCCTCGGCGAGAGCGTTGAAAAACATCGACCCGAACAAGGGCGTTTTGGTGTTGCAAAGTTGCGCGGAGGGCGAACTTAGCTTCGAGGACGCGGACGCCGGACGCGGGCTCTTCACCGGGCGTTTGTTGGAGGCGTTCGACGGCAAAGCGGACTTCGACGGCGACGGCGCGATTTCGGCGCCCGACGTGTGCAAGTACGTGTCGGAGCAAACGTTGGCGGCGAGCAAAACCCGCTTCAACGCGACGCAAACGCCGTACTTCAGCGGCGAGTTCGCGGACTTTATCGTCGCGGAAGACTTAAAAGTCGACGGTCTGACCCGCGAAGATTGGGCGCAAGCGCAAACGCTGTACGAAGAAGCGGCAAAGTCGACCGAAGCGGAAAAGTACGCGACGGCTCTGGAAAAAATCGACGCCGCGCTTGCGATTGTCGCCGACGTCCCGGACGCCAACGACGAAAAACGGGATTACGTCCAGCTAAAAACGTTTATCGAACGCTTATTGCCCGCCGAACCGCAACCGGTTGTCGCGCCGCGTCCCGAAACACCCGTCTCCGCGTTCAAATGGTCGGTCGGCGCAAACGGCGCGACGCTTTGCGGTTTCAAATACAAAAAGCTCGAAAACATCGTTATCCCGAGTAAAGTCGACGGCAAACCGGTCGTCGCGATCTGCAAAAGCGCGTTTTCCTTTTGCGACGCGTTGCAATCGGTTTCGTTCCCGGACGGCTTGCAAACGATTGGCGACTCCGCGTTTTATGGGTGCGACGCGTTGCAATCGGTTTCGTTCCCGGACGGCTTGCAAACGATTGGCGAACTCGCGTTTTGGGGGTGCGCCGCGTTGCAATCGGTTTCGTTCCCAGACGACTTGCGAACGATTGGCAAACTCGCGTTTTCCTTTTGCGACGCGTTGGAATCGGTTTCGTTCCCGGATGGCTTGAAAACGATTGGCGACTCCGCGTT
>JAZQAP010000681.1:0-7445 GCA_045545275.1 Thermoguttaceae bacterium
CGGCGCGTCGGGGAAATCGAAACGGAGCGGGGCGCCCGGCGCGTCGGAAGTCGGCGAAGCGAACCCGACGTCGGCGAGTTCGACGCGCCAAGTTCGAGACGGACGACCGCGCCGAGCGGGGAACGTTTCGGCGGTTTGCGAAGCGTCGGCGGCGGGCGCGCGCCAACGACGGACCGGTATCGGATAGCGCGTCGGTTCGCCGCGCCGCGCGCAAAAAGTCGCGAATTTGCTCGAAACGCCGGTAAAAAGCGGAGCTTCCGAAAAATCGTCGATTTCAAGAACGCGAAACGGCGTCGGACGAGTCGCGTCGGGGTTCGAACCGAAGCGGCGAAAACCGTTTCCGGCGTCGCGAGATTGGAAGAGCGACTTCGGAACGACGAACGCTAAAACGCCGCCGTCGCGCAACCGCCGATCGAGCGTTTCGTAAACGAGGAGTCCGGCGAGTTCCTTTTTACCCCCGCCGAGAAGCGCCGCCGAACCGGACAACGTGAAAAGCCCGCGTTCGCGCCAACGCTCTTTCGTCGCGTCGCGGTACTCGTCGGAAAGTCGATCCCAAGCGATCCAAGGCGGATTCCCGACGACGACGTCGAAACGGCGCTCGAAATCGGGCGTCGCCGCCCAACGTCGCGCGTTGAAATAGTCGGGCCGAGCCGGGCAGGTTGAAGGGCCTGAAATGGTTGTAGCGGTTGGGGGAGAGGACGGCGGCGCGTCGAGCGTCGGGACGCGGTTTCGGACGGCGTCGAGGAGGAAAATCGGCAAAATCGGTTCGTTCGGACGCGTCGCGCGGCGGCGTTCGGCGATTTGGCGGAGTTCGGCGGCCCGTTTTTTCGGCGGAAAGGACGCCGTCGCCGCGAACGCGAGCCGAGCGCGCGCCGATAAAACCGCCAACGGACTCAAGTCGAAACCGGCGATTTGAGCGAGCGCCGAAGCCGGGTCGACGCTTAACGCCGCGCGCTGTCGCAAAACCGGAACCAAAAACGCGCCGTCGCCGCACGTCGGATCCAAAATCGACGGAAAATCGGCGCTTTGCGCAAGTCGCGCGGATTGCGTCGAACGCAAAGAAGGGGAGGTCGAGGCAAATTGCGTTAAAAAGGAAAAACGGAGAGGCGCGGCGCTTGGCGGCGTCAACGCGGACGTCGTCGGCTCGACAAAATGGAACAACGCGCGGTCGACGACTTCCGAGACCAATCCGGGCGGCGTGTAAAATTCGCCCAAGCCGCGTCGCGCTTCGGCGGGGAAGAGGCGGGCGTAAAAGTCGGCGAGGAAATCGTCGGCGGGAAAAAACGACGTTAAGTTTGGCGAATTTAACTCTTTTAGCGTTTGCGCGGTCTCCGCGTCGAGGAACGGACGCAACGACGCGCCCCAATCGAACGGCGTCGAACCGAAAAGTTCCAAACGTTCCGATTCCGAAAGTTCGAACGCCGAAGAAACAAACGAAAAAATCGTTTGCGCGGCGAACGTTTGCACGACGAAAAGGAGACGCTCCGCAAAATCGGCAAAATTGGATGAGTCGGCGGAGAGAAACGAAAAAAAAGGAAACGAACTCAAACGACGTTCAAAAAAAACGCGCGCCGACGCTTCAAAAGAAGACGCGTCGGAAATTGAACGCCAAATCGAGCGCCAAAATTCAAACGGTTCGAAAAACGTCGTTGGAAAATCGCGAACGCAACGCTCCGTCGCGACGTTAAAAAGACGCGAGGAAACCCCGAAACGTCGAGTTAATAAGTCGCGCGAGCAAACCGCCTGCGAAGACGTTCGATGAAAAAACACTCGTTGCAACCGCCGCCGTCGATTCGAGGTTAACGCGCCGTCGCTTAAAACAAGAACGCCGGGAATAGTCGCGACCCAAGGTCGAAACGTCGCCGGTTTGTTTCAAGAACGTCGTCGATCGCGCCGTCGCGAAAATTGTTCGCAACGGACGCGATATTAGTAAAACGACGAAGATCAAACGCGGTGAATGACGTTTTTCACGACGCCCCAAACGTTCAGTTCGCTTTCGTCGTTCAACGAAATCGGCGAGAACTTGTCGTTTTCCGGACGCAATTCGATTTTACGCTTC
Organism: Thermoguttaceae bacterium; assembly: GCA_045545275.1. Lineage (GTDB taxonomy): Bacteria > Planctomycetota > Planctomycetia > Pirellulales > Thermoguttaceae > RUG369. The sequence goes on from JAZQAP010000681.1 coordinate 2,060, forward strand.
GAGACGAAGAGGCGTTTGACGGTGAATTCTCCGTCGACGACGGCGACGACGACGTCCCCGTTGCTCGCGGCGACGCTGCGGTCGACGATAAGAAGGTCGTCCGGGAAAATACCGGCGCCGGTCATCGATTCGCCCGTTACTTTAAGAAAGAAGGTCGAAGCCGGATTTTGAACCAAATACGAACCTAAATCCAATTTGTAGGCGAGGGCGTCTTCCGCGGGGGACGGATAACCCGCTTGAACTTGGTCGTTATAAAGCGGGAAAGAAAGGCCTTTTTGTTCGATGAAAAGCATAATGCGATCGATCATCGAAATCGGCAGTCGAATCGCCTTCGTCGGTTCGCCAAACTTGCCGGTTCCTTTCGGACGCCCGGCGCCCTTTCTTTTGCCTCCTCTTGCCATTTTTTTTCTCCTAGCGTTTTGAGGATGATTCGTTTTGACGACTTGACGCGCGACGACGCTTACCTCGTCGTTAGCGGTCGGGAGTAGGAGTCGCCAAAGTATTGCGAAACATCGTCGATAACAAAAACGTTTTCGACGGAAAAGCGGTCGCGCCGCCCGGATTAACCGACGCGACGATCGCGCGAAATCGCACGCTAAATTTTCGCCGATCTAGCTGCGATTATTAGCTTTCGTCGACGGTCGCAAACGTTGTTTAGGAACGTCGTTTGCGGCGTCGGCGTTTGCGTTTTACGGTTTAAATTAACGAACGGCTCCGCGACGTAAGGAACGCGAGTTTCCTTGTTAACGCGGCGCGGCGTTTCGCATATGCGGGCGAAGCGGTTGGGGAACGTCGAACGGTCGACCAACCGACGCCGAAACAAAGAACGAGAAAAACCGCGAACATTTCGCTTCGTTCCTTATCCATACCTGTATATTATACGGTATCGCTTGAATTTACAATCCTAAAAGACGCGTTTTTTATCATTTTTTAAAAAATAATCAAAAATTGTGCGCGCAATTGAGGAAAATTTCCTTTCGCGACGCTTGAAAATTCGTTTTTGGAGGCGTCGGACGCTTTAAAAAACGGAGTCAAACGTCGCGAGGGCGTTTGCGCGGGGCGCGATTTGAATTATTTTTTTAGCGGCGATAATTCCTCTTCGGCTGTTTAACCGTTTTTTGTCGTTGGATTCGACGCGCGTCGTTATTTCCTGTTTTTGACGCGGACGTCGGGGGAAAGTTTCTTGAGGAGCGTCGTTTTTTTAAAGCGGCGATAAATTTTGGCGCGCTTTTAGGGTTGCGTTGGAAAAGTAGAACGAATTTATCGAAAGAGCGTTTTAATGAAATTTATTCGGGAGTCGCGGCGTCGACAAGCGGAAAACGGGCGTTTGGGGCGAACCGAGGAATAAATAAAACGGGGAGAAATAGAAAAAATAGCGGAAACGGCTAAAAGAAAACGCTCGAAATCGGCGCGGGACGAATTTCGAGCGCGAAACTTGCGACGGCGGAGGCGACGGGGAAAGGGCCGCGCGACGATTAACGCCAAGCGTCGCCGCGCGCCGCGCCGACGTGACGGCGTTTTTCCGGCGCTAAGAGAGCGAAGAGCGCGAGCGTGAAGCCGAGAAGCGTCGCGACGCCGGACATAACGCGATAAATAACGCGACGAGATTTAATCGCCTCGTAGTTTTCGTAAAAATTGTCGCTTAATTCGGGTTTTTTAACGGCGTCGAAATAATGGTACGCGTGAAAGAAAGACATATTGTCGAGTAGGTAATCGTCGACGAGGTAAACGCGGTCGTTGAGCGTGTCTTGCAAGAAATAAAAGGAGTAGTCGAGGGCGTCGATCGGCGAGGAGTCGCGCCGAACGGTTTTGCCGTCGCCGCTTGCGTAGAAGACGCGTTTGTAAAAAACGGCGCGCGGGTCGGGGGTGCGCAGGTTGGCGCAAAAGAAGAAGGCCCCGACGACGGCAACGAGCGCGGCGACGGCGAAGAGGCCCCAACGTTTTCCCGAGGACGCGACGGGTTTCGCGGGGGCGGCGGACGACGCGGCGGGGGCGGCGTCGGCGACGACGAAGAGGTCCGGACGTTTGCTCGAGGACGCGGCGAAAGCGGTTTCGTCGGCGGGCGTCGTCGCGTTTTGAACGGCGTCGGCGGAGGCTTCCGTCGGCGACTCGTCGGGCTCGGCGGCGTCGCCCCAAAGGGGGAGGCGCTTTATTTTGAGCATCGTCGGAACGCGAAGGAGTTCGCCGCATTCGCAGGAGAGGGATTGGCCGGCTTGCGACGTTTCGATCGGCGTCGGACGTTGGCAGCGAGGACAGGTCAGTTGGTAACGAATCGACATAACGTTCTCCCGAGCGCGACGAGGCTCGAAGCGTAAGGCGCGAGCGTCGTTGCGGTTGAATATAGGTAAAAAAGGTAAAATAGTGAAAAAGGCCGACGAGCGACGCGGTAATAATCGACGATAACGGCGAAACCGAGCGCTTTGGGGAAATCGCAAAGCGGAACGAAACGAAAAGTTCGCGGCGCCGCGCCCGCTCGAGCGGCGAACGTCGGAGGAGCGCGCGATTCGATTCGTTACGATACACGATATATTATATACGACGACGCAGATTTCGCAAAAGCCCGCGAGCGCGTTTTTGACGGAGGCGACCCCGTAAAAGACGCGACGGAGCGTTAAAATCGGCGGAACGCGCAAAATCGTTAACGCGCTCCGCGACGCGAAACGAGGAAATTCGGTATTTTCGCGAAAGTCGGCGGCGAGTCGACGGCAAATCTTGCGGCGGTAAAATAGGAGTAAAAGGAAAAAACGTTAAACCCGGCTTGCCGAGGTCGGCGTTCGTCCCGACGTCGCGGGGAAAGAAGGCGGCGAGCGGGGCCCCTTCGACGGTTTAATCGGTAAAATCGGCAGTTTTTCTCGTTTTTTTTCGTTTTCTTGCGTTAAAACATTGGCTTTTTTCCGGAAACGTGAGTATCATAGTAATAAAAAGGGTTCGTTTGCCGCCGAGCCGACGCGTTCGCAAATCCCGCCTTGACGCGAAGGAGTTTTTTTCTCCGGTCTTTGCGTCGTTTGTTTGCGTTCGAGGGCGGCGCCAAACGGCGAACGTCGGGTCGTCGAACGACGACGGGCGCGACATGCGGACGCGTCGTTTAGCGTTGCGCGAACGGTCGCGGACAATAATTTAGAGAATATGGGCGAAATGGGGGCGGCGCGTCGAGCGAAACTGCGACGGTCGCGCTAATTTTGCCGACGTCGCGGTTCTTAGCGACCGACGAACGCGAGAAAACGGGCGCTTGAAAGAAAAGCCGGACGTTTTTACGCGATTTTGCCGACGTTTTTAGCCGATTTACTAGCGTCGCGCGATAAAATACGCGACGAACGTCCCGCCTTTCCGTCCCGATTAGCGGAATAAGTTTAGATTTTGGGTTCAAATTGATCTAGTAGGAGCAAAGGTTTTGTACGACGACGCTTATTTAGACGATTTTGACGATTCGACGAACCGTGACGTCGAGGAACAGGAAGAACCCGAAGTGGAACGCTTTTACGACGCGGAAGACGATCCCGACGAAGCCGACCTATTTCTTGACGCCGAAGAGGACGACGGCGAAGGATACGACGAGGATCTCCTAAAACTGGACGCCGACGAAGCTTGGTCGGACGACCCGGTGCGCATGTACTTGACTCAAATGGGAGAGATTCCGCTCCTGTCGCGTTCTCGCGAAGTTACCCTTGCGAAACAAATCGAGTTGACGCGCTTGAAGTTTCGCGCCAAACTTCTCGAGTGCGATTACGTTATGCAGCACGCGGTGCGGACGTTGCGACGACAGTATGAAAACGATCGTCCTTTTCAAAACTCGGCGGACGGAGTCTTTGAAAAACGTCCGATCGTCGGCGAGTGGGAGCATAATTTAATTTCCCTCGGCGAGATTTTGAAACGCAACAAAAACGATTACGCCGTCGCGACGAGCCGTTCCGCCGCGCCGGAGCGCCGCGCCAAAGCGTGGAAAGACTTGGGCCGTCGCCGTCGTCGCGCCGTCCGCATGATCGAAGAGTTGCAGCTGCGCACGCAACGCATCGAGAGTATGATCGGAACGCTCGAGCTGTACAGTCGCCGCGTCGACGAGTTGCGCCGTTGGATTCGCGAGCATAAAGCGAGCGGGCGACCGGCCAGCGAACGGTGGAATTGGCAGATGGAATACCGCAACATCTTGCAAATGACGCAGGAGTCTCCGACGAGTTTGAGAAATCGCGTTTCGGAAATCAAAAAAATGTTCGCGGAATACCAAGAGGCGAAGCGCGGTCTTTCCGAAGGGAACTTGCGCCTCGTCGTGTCGATCGCCAAAAAATACCGCAACCGCGGTTTGAGTTTCCTCGACTTGATTCAAGAGGGGAACGCCGGGCTGATGCGCGCCGTCGACAAATTCGAATACCGTCGCGGCTTTAAGTTCTGCACTTACGCGACTTGGTGGATTCGACAAGCGATCACTCGCGCCGTCGCCGACCAAAGCCGAACGATTCGCATTCCGGTGCATATGGTCGAAACGATGTCGAAAATGCGCAACGTTACGCGTCAACTCCTGCAAGAATTCGGTCGCGAGCCGACGTTGGAGGAAACCGCCGAAGCGGCGAACGCTCCGCTCGACGAAACGCGCCGCATTTTGGCGATGAACCGTTTCCCGATCAGCTTGGACCGTCCGGTCGGGAACAGCGAAGACAGCCATTTCGGCGACCTCCTTCCGGACGGCGCGGCGGAGAATCCGGCGGTCGGCGCGACGCAGGAAATGTTGCGCCGTCGGATTTTGAAGGTGTTGAAGACGTTGAGTTACCGCGAGCGCGAAATCATCAAGTTGCGTTACGGCCTCGGCGACGGTTACAGCTACACGCTGGAGGAAGTCGGCCATATCTTTAAAGTTACGCGCGAACGCATCCGCCAAATCGAAGCGAAAGCGGTGCGCAAACTGCAACAGCCGAGCCGCAGTCAAGAGCTGGTCGGGTTCCTCGACTGATTTCGACGCGTTAAAACGTCGAATCGAAACGAAAAAACGCCGCGTTCTCCGGAACCGGCGTTTTTTTTGTCGATGTTACTTGGCGTCCTTCGGCGCGGGCGTTTGGCTTGGCGAGAGCGGCGCCAACGCTTTGCAAAGGGCGGCGCTTTTCTCTTTGAGCGGCGTTTCGTAAAGGCGCCCGTGCTTCAAGCCAAGCGATTGCGACAAGACGGCGCGTTGCGGTTCCGGGCGCCGCGCCAGCCAGTCGACCAACGCTTTAAGCGCGTCGTCGGACGCTTCGCCTTCGTCGGCGTCGTAATATTCGAGCTGAAAACGAGTTAGCGTTATCTCGTCGCGAAGCGTCGACGGCGTGAACTCCGCTTCAAGGCGTCGCCAACCGTCGACCGTCGTCGTGTTCATCTGGGGCTGGAAGGCTGCATTGTCGCCCTCTACCCATCGCAAGGC
>JAZQAP010000682.1:0-2400 GCA_045545275.1 Thermoguttaceae bacterium
ACCGCTTCGAGGATGTCGATGTGCGTCGCGGGCGCGCCTTCGTGTCGGTCGACCGCAATCAGATTCGCGCCGTCAATCGTCCAGGTGAAGCAGTAGCCCGCGCTCGGTTCGTCAATCGCGACGGCGTCGGGCGCGTACAAAAGCAGTGCCGACTTCGCGTCGCAAACGAACTGCATTTTTTCTTCGCCGACGGAGCCCGCGTTAAACGTGGCGTCCAAAACAACGACTTCTTGCAGGCCGAAAATCTGCGCCAGAACGTTTTCGTTGACGACGGCCGGGGCTTGATTGGTGCCCGTGTACTTGACGCGTTCGGCAACTTTCGGATGATTTTTCAAGGCCACGAACGTTTCAATGCCCAGCACAAGTTTGTTCGGCTTGCGGCGGCCTTCGCGTCGGATGTCGATACAGCGCGCGTCAATGAAATTAATCGGGTCAGATGTCGCGTCATCGAAGCGTTTGAACTTCTTTTGAGCGGCGTTGTCGGAAGTCGCACCTGTCCAAACGTTAGCCCAAGCCGACGCCTTGAAGAAATTCTGCGCGAAGTCGATTTCTTGATGAAGGCAGATCTGTTCGTTAATCGTCTTGACGCGGGCACGTTCGGGGTCGAAAGCTCCGCCGTCACGCTGAAACGGCAGCACAACCAACTTGTCCAGCGCAACAATAATCTGGTCGACGTGGCACTGATACGAATTGTTGCTCACTCCCAAAACCGCGGGCTGAACCGCGCCGTAGTCGGGCTTGCGTTGAACGTTGTCGCGCGCCAAGTCGGCCTTTGAAAACGTGTAAAAGTAACCGCTCGGCAGTTGCACGGGACACACGGGAAACACGCGCCGCGCCGCGTACGTCGGCTCTTCAAAATACGCCATGCACAAGTTCGACAAATATTGATTGGGCTTCCAGCCGCCCAGTTGTTTTTTGATTTGAATGTCGTTGACGTTCACTTAACTCACCTCACATTTTACCCGCACGGATAATTTGTACTTGAGCGACGCCGCTTGCCGACGCGTTTTCAAAAGCCTGCGCGAACGCGAAACTGCCCGACGTCGCCTTGACCGCAAAACCGGGCGCGGCGCTGGAAAGCAGGTCGCCCGCCGCAATCGATTGACTGCCGACTTTCCAAAAAGTACCGCCGCAAATGTTGACGTCGCTGCCGTTGTAAATGCCGACGGGGTTTGAATTTTCGCCCGCAGTTTGAACGCCGTTTGCAGTCAGTTCGACGGCCGTAAACGCTTCGGGTTCCGCGTCGACGAAGTCAAAAGTTCGCGTCGGGCTTAAGTTTGCAATGCCGGAAATAATCATGTCGTCCTCCTATTGCAGTTCGGGATGTTGCAAATACGCCGCGTCCAAAGCTTGACGGAACGTAAGTGTCGGGTTTTGTTGACGGATGGCCGCCGCGTACTTTTGGATGTCGCCTTGAGATTTGAGCGCGTCGCCGCGTTTGCCGACTTCCGCGAAAAGTTTGCCGTATTCGGTCGCCTCCAAAGCTCCGTCGAGTGCCGCAATGACTTCTTTGTAAAGTTCGGGATTCTGCGCGTTGACGGCCTTCAAAATCGGTGCCAAGTCTACGGCTTTGCGACCGAGAATTTCGTAACGGCGCGCCAGCTTCAAGAATTCGCCTTCTTTGAACTTGTCGACTTGAACGGTCAGCTCTTGAATCAGCTTGCGGCAGGCCTTCAGTGCGTCGACTTCGCGGCCGTCTTTGCGTTTGACAAGTACCACGTCGGCGGCGGGGTTTGCGCCCGCGTCCACCAGCGACACTTCGTCGATCGTGATATTTTTAAGCGTTGTCATCAGTTTCAGCCTCCCTGTCGGCGCGCCCGCCGATTGAAAACATTGGATATGCGCCCGACTTGATTTTGTCCCACAGCGTCTCGTCGGTGACTTTGAAGCCGACCCACCAGCCGTGCGGTATGCCTTCGACGCCAAGAAGTTTCAGCTTTTCGGGCGTGAAAATCATACTTTCTACGAGCGTTGCGCCGCCCGTCGACGTGTGCATTTCGCCGCCTTGCCGGCTGTGCAGAACGAAGTCGTAAGCCGCGCGTTCGAGTTCCTCAATCGGGATGGTGTCGCCCTCGCTGTCGACGACGACTTGACCGCTTGCGTCGGTGGCCACGGACGCCCAGCCGAAAACGAGATGTTCGTCGGTTTTGGCGATTTTGCCGATAATATTCATGTTGACCTCCACATTATTTCCAGTAACTTTGATAGCTTGCGAACTGCGGCGGAGCCGAAACCTGCGCGGTCGGTGCGAAAGCCAAAACCAACGCGTCCGCACGGTCGGGACTTCTGCCCGCACGTTTCTTGTAAGTCGGTTTGTCTTCGAGAATCAGCTTGTCGCTTGACGTTAAGCGGTACTTTCGCGTCGCAAGCTGAGCCGTCAAGACTTCATCGCGCGGAATC
>JAZQAP010000683.1:0-5654 GCA_045545275.1 Thermoguttaceae bacterium
TTGCGTCCGAAATACGTCGAAATCGCGAACCGCCCTTACTCGACCGAGCGAACCGCTAAAGTCGGCGCAGACGGACGTTTAACTCTCCAAACGACGCTTGCGCGGCACGGCGTCGTCTTTTACGAAATTTCGCCGGTCGCGCCGAAAAAATGACGCGACGTCGACGACGAAATGAAAAAAACGGCGCGACGGAACCGAACGTTTCTTCCGTCGCGCCGTCGACGCTTCCCAAGAAACGCGACGCGGCGCCACAAGCTCGCCGTCGCGTTTCGAAAACGTTCTAACGTATTCAATGGTCGCGTTTAACATTCGTCGGCGACGTCGAGTTTAACGCTTAGAACAAGAGAAAGAAAACCGAATATATCGAATATTACAACGTTTCGCGACGACGATTCCCGCGTCTTTCCTTTGTTTGGGCAAGCCTTTACGGCGGCGGTCGACGCGCTCGAATACGGAAAAACGCGAATTAATCGCGTCGAGAATATCGAAACCGTTCTCGGCGCCCAAACGCGACGATTTCATTACGACGCAACTTCTTTAACCGTCGAATTTGCAAACGGACGTTTTCTTCGGCTCCGCGTCGTCGACGCTCGACTTCGGGGCGAAGTTTTCGTCGACCGCCCCGCGGAACTCGGCGCCGACGTCGACGCTCTTCGCGTCGTTTACAACGACGGCGCAGTCGTTTGGACGAGCGACTTTTTCGACAAATACGTCGGTAAAACGTTTAAAAAGATTTGCTTAGAACGCGGCGTCGTTTGGTTCTACTTCGAAAACGTCGACGCGTTATTAACCGGCGTCGCGCAATACGTCGCGGAACGAGAAACGCCGATTTTGAAATTAAGCGACGAAGATTGAAACCTTTACGACGCCCGCTCGGTTCGCTCTTCGGCGTCGCGTCAACGAAACGACGCGACGTCAAACGTCGCCGTCGATAAAAAACGCCGCGCTCGACGGCTCGAGTCGCGGCGTTTCCGCTTAATCAAGCGCAAACCGTTTCACCGAAAATACTTACGCGTTCTTTTTCGTCAATTTTTCGACCGCGTAAGCCGCCGGGGAAATCGTCTTTTTGCGGTCGAGCGGCCAGCTCTCCATTTCGTCGAGCGCTTCAAAAATCGCGACGCAAGCCGTTCGATAATCGACTTTAGCGATTTCGGAAACGAGACGAACGCTGCGGTCGATCAGCTTTTTGTTCGTCGCGTCGACGTGCGCCATCCAGTTGCCGTTCAGGCGCCCAAACTTGCCCATCGTCGCGCTCGAAATATTGTTCAGCGCCAACTTTAACGCAATGTGCGCGAAAACGTCGAGCGGCGTCGCAACCATCGGCGCTTCAAATTTGAAAACGCGAGCGCCGTCGATCGTTTTGCGTCCGTTCGTTTCGCCGTTCGCACCGCCGCCGCAAGCGCAAGCCGTTCCGTTGCAAGCGCTTGCGGCGAGCGTATTTTCGACCAAAAACGCGATTTTTTGTTCGAACGGTTCCGCGCCCTTTTCGAACGCGGCGAACCATTCGTCGGCGGCGTCGCCCCAAATTTGCGTTTCCGCGTCGGCCAACACCGCGACGGCGGCGTTCGGCGAAACCTCCGTTCGCGACGGGTCGGCCTCGTTCCCGATCGGGAAACGGTACACGGCGGCGCGCCCAATCTTCGGCGGATCAAGGATTTGCGCCGACGTCCCGCCCATCGCGCGGTAATCGTCCGGCGTCCATTCGAGACAGCGCGGTTCGACCCCGCCGAGAAGCCAAATCCACGCGTCCTTCGCCGACCGCATCGGGTCTTTCACAAACGCCCACGGCGCGGGCGCCTCCGTCTCGTCGAGCGAACGGAACGGCGGGATTTTGAACGTCGGCGAACGCTCCGTCGTGTCGGTGAAAATGTCGAGTTCGTAATCGCGCGCAAAGTACGTAATCCGCCCGCCGCGCCGGTAAACGTCCGTTTCAAACTCGACGTAAGAGGCCGCCGTCTCGACGTTTGCGTCGGAACGAATCGCTTCGAGAAGCGCGTCGAACGCCTCCGCTTTTTCGGTCGGCGACTTTTCCTCGAACCCGAGCGCGGCGAACTCGTCGGCGGTTAGCGTTTCTTTAAGTCGTTTAGTAACGGCGGTTTCGAACGCGAATCCGGCGACGAGAAGCTCGATCGTCGTCGCTTGCATTCGCGTCGACCCGGCGATCGCCATCGGGCCGGTCGTCAGGTTGACGACGGTAACTCGTTCGTCTTCAATCACTTGGCGCGACCGCTCGACCCGCGACGCCATCAGGTCGCTCGGGTTGTTGAAGAGGAAAAACGCGGGTATCCCGGCGTCGACGGCGGCGAAAATCGTTCCGATGACCGACGACGTTTCGCCCCCTTCGCTGATCGCGACGAGGACGTCGTTCGGGCCGATTCCCGCTTGTTCGAACTGTTTGCGGCCAAAGGAGATAAAGTCTTCGAAACTTTCGACGGAGCGGATCAGCGCGAAGTCGCCGCCCGTCATGACGGCGTTCGTTTGCGCGGCGAGCGTTCGGAAAAATTCGGCGCGGTTCGGCAACTTTTCGGCGCTCGTTCGGCAGAACTTTTTGTTCGCGGCGTCGAGGAGAATCGAGAGACGCCCGGTCGCGCCGCACCCGCTGAACGAAACGCGACCGCCGGCGCTTAACGCCTTATAAATCGCGGTTTCGAGCGCGGCAAACTCCGGCGACGCGATCGTTTTTTTCAGAACCGGCGGAATATCGTCGTCGACCGAAAAGAGTTGGCGCATCCCGGCCGCGACGTCGGTTTCGAGCGTTTGCGAGAGCGTCCGCGTCTTCGGGTGCGACCGCTCCGTCGTCAGCGCGCCCAAGTGAAACTGCGTCTCGTTTTGAATAAAATCCTCGGCCTTTTCCAACGGCGTCGCCGCGCGTTCGAACGAAGTTTCCATCGCTTTTCCTTTCGTTTATCGTCAATAAAGACAAGAGATACCGTTTTCCAATTTAACCGACGAGTCGTCAAGCGGCGGTTTCGGCGGAAGTCGCGTTCGCGGCGGCGGCCTCCGCGTCGATTCGTTTTTGTCGGTCTTTCGCGAAGGTTCCGAACGCCGCGACGCCGACGCAAATCGCGCCGATCAGCCAAGCGCAAGACAAGGCGGTAAAAGCGGTTCGGTAACCGTCGACGTACCCTTGCGCCCGGCCCGCCTCTTCGCCCAGCTCCGCGACCGACGCCGCGACCGACGAGTCGACGCAAGCCCCGACCATCTGCGCCGACCAAGAACCGATCAGGAACGCGAACATGATCATAAAGCCGACCGTCGTCGAACGGTACTTCGCCGGAACCGTCTCGAACACCGCCGCGTGCGTGTTGCACTCGTAAAAACCGCGGCAAACGCCCATCAAGAAGAAGAGCCCGAAAAGCGCCTCCGGAGAACCGGCCCGCCCCATCGCCGCGACGACCGGAACGCCGAGCGCCATCGCCAAGCATTGCAACTTCGGACGGAACGTCGGAAAACGGCGCGAAACTCGGTCGCTCAACGACGCGCCGACGAAGATGAAGATTAACGCCGCGATATGATGCCAAAACATCCCGTGAAAACCGGCGCTCGTCGGCGTCAGCGCGAAACGGTCTTGGAGGAACTTCGGAACGACGTTCAAATAAGCGTTGTTGACGAACACGATCGCGGTGAAACCGACCGTCAAGCAAAGCGCCGACGGATTGCGAAAAATCATTCCGAGGAACTCAAAAACCGAAACTTTGTCGCCGCTCGACTTCGCGGAGTCGCCGTCGCTCGCGCCGCCCTCCGACGCCGGGTCGCGGAGCCGCCAAATCAAGAGGCAGCCAATCAAAACGCTGATCGCCCCGAACGTCCAAAACGCCGCGCGCCAACTCAAATGCTCGCTCAACCAACCGCCGACCAAACCGCAGAAGATAACGCTTAAATAAACCGCCGTCTGGTGAATCGACAACGCGACCGACCGCGTTTCCTTATGATACGACGCGATGAGACTCGTCGACGCCGGGCCGTAAAACGCCTCCGCGACGACCAAACCGACGCTGTTGAAAAGAATCAACGCCAACACGCTCCACGACGCGCCGGTCAAGAGCGTCGCCGCGCTCCAACAGAAAAGGCAGCCGATTAAGAGCTTACGTTTGTTCGCTTTGTCGCCGACGAAACCGGCCAGCGGAACGACCAACGCCATCAGCGCGAACATAATCGTTCGCGTCATATAGAGCGTTTGGTCGCTTAAGTGGAACTCCGACTTAATCGACGTCGCGACGACGCCGTAAATCGCGCGGTCGGACTGATGGAAGAAGTACGCCAAAAAGAGAAGCGCAAGCAACTCCCAACGGTAAAACGACGAAATCGGTTTCGCCGGACGCGGAACGTCCGGAACGCGCTTTTCGCTCGACGACGAACGCGGCATTTTCCTCTCCTTCAACAAGTTAAAGTCGACAAGTTTTATCGAGAAAACGCCGCGCGGTCGGCGGCGTCGCTCGAGTCGCAAACGCCGCCTCCGAAACGCTTAAAGTCGGGCGGTCGTTAAATTTCGGCGTCGTTCCAAACGGCGCGCAACCGCTCGGCGGCGGTCTCCGGCGAAATCGGGTTGACGTCGACGCCGCTCCCCTGCTCGTACCCGGCTTTTTTCGCCAAGCTCGGCAAAATCGACCAACGCGGACGGAAAAGCCCGGCGCCTTCGGCGAGCGAACCGTCGAGACGGCTCGGCGCGTTGCGGAAAACGACGTTATGCGCCAGTTCCGTCGTCGCGTTCGAATCGAAACGACGCCGAGAACGTTCGAGCGCGGCGACCAAATCGCGGGAAAGTCGGGCCAACTCGGAAACCGTCGCGTCGTCGGCGTCTTCGAAGAAACCGTCGAAACGTTGCCAAATCGCGACTTCCATCGGGAAACGACTCGCGAACGGGCAAAGCGCGACGAAACGCTCCGTCTCGGCGACGATTCGCGAACCGTCGGCCAATTCGGCGTTTAAGAGCGCGTCCCAAAAGCCGAGTTCCTCGCCGCGCGCTTTGCGGCCCCGTTCGTAACGGATCAGGCGCTCGACCTCGACGCGGACGTCCGGCGGAAGGAAGTTCGTCGCGGTCAGTTGGCAGTGCGAGTGCCCCTGCGACGCGCCGGCGTCGGAACCGACGTTCTTGAAAATAAAGGAGTAAGCGTATTTGCCGGAATCGCGCAACGCGCGCAGGCGCCAACGGAACGCCAAAAACGCCGACTCGATTTCCGCGTCGGAAAAATCGCTCCAACCGCGAGCGTGTCGGTCGCAGTCGACGATCACCTCGTGTTTGCCGAGCCCGGTCGCCGTTTGGTAAAGCGCGCCCGCTTCGAGCGCCGCCGCGCCGTCGTCCTCGAACGCCGCCGACGGTTGCTCGTTCGTCGCGCCGGGAACGACGTTCGCCGGGCGAAACATCGGGTATTTGTTCTCAAAAACGCGAACGTTCCAGCGCAACCCGTCGACTTCGTCGTCCGACTCGGCCTCGCGGAAAAGCGTTTTCCCAGTGGCCAAGCGCGCCCCGATGAGACTGACGCGCGGGGTCATCGACTCCGAACCGGGGCAAAAAGGACAAAAAGAGTCGGGGCCGTCGACCGTCGCGTTCGCGACTTTGTCGCCGCTCGGCTCCAAATTCGTCGGACGAGAACCGCGTCCTTCGGCGATCAGCGCCCAGCGCCCGGTCGCAGGATCGAGTCGAAATTCGGAGC
>JAZQAP010000684.1:0-2935 GCA_045545275.1 Thermoguttaceae bacterium
TAACTTCGCGCCCGACTACGGAACGCCGAACGCTTACAATAACGCGCCGCGCTCGACCTCGACGTCGAACTGGGGAGGCGTCTATTGGCCGCGCCCCGTCGTCGGCGTCGAGAATCTAACGACCGGCGAGAAAATCGTTTGTCGCGAAGTCGACCATTGCGGAGCGCTTGCTTCGACGGCGCAACGCGGAACGATTTTTCTTCAACGCGGTTTCGACTATCGCTTCGTCCGTCGACGCGCGATTCCGACGAACGCGGTCGTCGAGCGCGACGACCCGCTTTACGCGTTCGAAACGTTGCGGTACTTCAGTTTCGACGCGCTTCCGCCGACGACGCAAACGGTCGCCGCGTCCGAAATCGCGACGGCGACGTTTTTCGACTTGGAGATTTAGCGCCGCTAACCGATTTCGGCGGCGATTTGCGCGGCTTTTTGGAAATCGCGCTCGGCGTAGATTTGCGTCGTGTCGGCGTTCGCGTGGCCGAGGACGACTTGCGCCGCTTCCAGTCCGAACCGCGCTCGAATTTGCGTCGCGGCCAGATGGCGAAGTTGGTTCGCCGTCCAAGGCTCGACGCCCGCTTTTTCGGCGGCCCGCTTGATCGCTTTCGTATACGACAACGTATCGTAACGGTCGCGAACGCGCTCGTCGAGCCGCGCTCGGCGTTCGGCGTCGCGCTTGCGTTGCGACGGCGTAAGGGGCGACTTGCGAGCGGCGCGGCGTTCGCGGGCGCGTTCGAGCCAAGCGTCGCGCGGCGAGAAAAGCGGCTCGATCGGCGAATTTTCGCGTTCGAGCAGGTACGGCGTCAGAATCGATTGCGCTTTCGGCCCGAGCGGGATTCGCTTGCCGTCGTCGGCGGCGCGGGCTAAGTGTTGCGTTTTCCAGCTTTCCGGACGATAAATCCAAACGGGCCCGGTCGTTTCGAGGTCGCAAGGTCGCATCGAGCAGATTTCGCCGGGACGACAGCCGCAAAGGAGCTGAACGCGAACCATCGCGGCGACGACGCTCGGCAAAAACGGAAGCGTCGCGTCGACGGTCTCCGGATCGACCGGTTTCACCGGCGGCGCTTCGCGAGCGGCGGAACGTCCCCGTTTGAGCGGCGGCGCGGCTTGAAGCCCGACTAAAACGGTCGGGTCGACGTAACCCTCGGCGACGCCCCACTTAAACGCGGCGCGAACGCACTGAACGAGCGTGTTGATATACGAACGGCAATAGCGGCCGGAGTTTTCCCAGTCGCGCTGAATCGCTCGGAGTCGAACGACGCCGAAGTCGCGAACGCGGAGCCGGTCGAGCGGCGCGACGAAAAAGGGCGCGAGCGCGGCGCGAAAACGTTCGGTTTGCTTGGTCGACTTACCGTTTTTGACGTAATAATCGCGAGCGCGAGCGAGGAAAGCGGAGGCAAATTCGCAAAGGAGACAATCGGGGCCGGTTTCGACGACCGGGCCGGTCAAGTATTCGGCGATTACGCGTTCGTACTCGGCGTAAGACTCCGGCGAACCGTATTTTCCGAGGTAGACTTTGCGTCCTCGAAGAGTAACGTAAGCGAGATTTCGGTCGGCGCGCCGACAGATTTTTGGCAATCGATTCTTCATTTTTCGTCCCGGGACGAAAAACGCGTCGAAAACCGCGAAATTTCTTGCGAGAAAAGCAATCGTTAAACCGTTGGGAACTAACGACTTAACGAAGCGTCTCCGACTGGAGTCGAACCAGCAACCTTCGGCTTCGGAGGCCGACGCTCTATCCGATTGAGCTACGGAGACGTAATCGCAACGATGAAACGTCGCTAAAACAAAAAATAAACGGCTTAAACGAGAGGCGAAAAAGGAAACGACGCCGTCGTCTAAAAAACGCGTTTTCATCATTCTAACCGATTTCGCGTTCGCGTCAAGGGGGCGACGGCGCGCTTTTGGCCAACTTTTAGCCGACTATCGGACGAACGATTAACTTTTTTTAACCGATTGGGAATAACGACGGGGAATTTTGGAGAAAAACGTCGTTAAAATCGCTAAAATCGATTTAACCCTCTTGGGAAAAAGGAAGCGACGCGCGACGACGCGGCCTTGCGCTTGACGAGGACGCGGCGACGTTTATAATAAAAGCGGAAAAATACGCCGTCGCTCGGGAAACGCGGTCGCGAAAATCTTGCGGCGGGGAAAAGCGGCGTTCGAACGCTCTTGGCGGAGCGGGCAAAGCGTCGGGTGGCAAGACGACATTAGACGACATTAATATTAATACGACATACGACGGGTTCATTATGCAAAAATCGCTCGACCGAAAACTCGCGCGCATCCTCGCCGACCGGAGCTGCAACGATTTCATCCTCGCCGACGCAAAAGACGCCGATATGGCCTACGGCCTCGCCGCGCCCGGGATGAGCCCCGAAAGCCACGGCGCCGAAGCGAAATTTAAAACGCTCGACGAATACCGCGCTCAAATTCGCGAAGTCGTCGCCCAAGGCCTCGTCGATATCGTCCTTATGAGCTGCAGCACGAGCGACGTTCTCACGCTCCGCGAAGGTCTCTTCGAAAATTCGCCGATCACCCCGGCGATTCGCGCCAACGACGCCACCGACATTTGGCTCGCCGGCGCCGGAGCCGTTTACGGCGGCGAACCGTCGCGCCCGTTCCGCACCGCCTCGCTCGATCACGCGCTTTGCGGGAAAGCCGAGTGTTCGCCCGCCGAACTCGCCGCGAAGAAGGGCGCCGACCTCGGGCTCTACTCCGTTACCTTCAACAACGACCTCGACCAAGATTATAAGTCGCTCCTCGCGTACAACGAGTTCCGACTCGAAGCCGAGAAAAAGGGCTTCCGACACTTCCTCGAAGTCTTCAGTCCGAACGCGCCGACGAATCCGATCGAAGACGTGCCGAAGTTCGTTGCCGACCATATCGTCCGCGCGTTGGCGGGCGTCGCGAGCGCCGGGCGTCCGGTCTTCCTGAA
>JAZQAP010000685.1:0-2114 GCA_045545275.1 Thermoguttaceae bacterium
GACGAATTTTTTAACGAGTTGAAGCGCGCGACCGACGAAAATTTCGCCCGCCTGACGCTGAAAATTCGACCGGGTTGGAACGTGCAAATTCTCAATTTCGCGCGGCTCGACACGCCGTCTTGGCTGCAGCTCCAGGTCGACGTGGAGGGCGGACTCGACTTCGAAAAGCACTCGGACACTCTGTACCGAATGGACGATTTCTTCCTGAATTGCGTCGAGCAACCGTTGTCGGCGAAGGATTTTGTCGCGCACGCGATGCTGAAAGAATCGATGCGAACGCCGATTTGCTTGGACGAATCGATCGAGTCGCTCGAAGACGCGGCGATGGCGTTCGACTTGGAGGCGTGCCGCGTCGTTTGCCTGAAACCGGGTCGCGTCGGCGGACACTGGGAAGCGCGCCGCGTCGCCGAGTTCGCGGCGTCGAAAGAGATCGGCTGTTACGCCGGTTTCGACCTTCAGTCGTCGCTTGGTTACCGACATTTAGCGGCGCTCGCGTCGACCTCGAACTTTGTTTTGCCGACCGACTATCAGCGCTTGGACGAAATTTTGGCGTTCGACCCGGTCGCTCCGTTGGCCGCGGTCGAGACGACGCCGACGCTCGACGCGGAAGCGCAAGAGCCGCCGCGTCCGTACCGCGCCGTCGAACTTTGGGACGAGCCGGGAATCGGAGTCGACCCGGACTTGGAAGGCTTGGCGCCGTACATCCTCGATAAATTCGAGTGGACGCGCTAATTTAGGCAACTTTAACAAGTCGCGCAAACTAACAAATTTGAGAAAGCGCGTTAATTTAGACAACCTTAACAAGCCGCGCAAACCAACAAATTTGAGAAGGCGCGTTAATTTAGACAACCTTAACAAGCCGCGCAAACCAACAAATTTAAGAAGGCGCGTTAATTTAGGCAACCTTAACAAGCCGCGTAAACCGAAACGCCGCGCTCGTTCGGATTTCTCCGATAAACGCGGCGTTTTAGAAAACTTGCGCAAATGTTAACGCCGTCGATTTTCCCCAACGCGACGCGACGCTTTTCAAGAAGAGCAAACGAAAAACGCCAAAATCGTTCCGCTCCCCCTTGTCGAAACGTCGAAACGCGTTAAAATAAAAACGGTTTATCGAAGAATTGACGAAACGCGTCCTCTTTGTGTTAACGCGGTCGCACGTTTTGTCGTTCGACGCCGCGCCCGTAGCTCAATTGGATAGAGCAGCGGACTTCTAATCCGCAGGTTGAGGGTTCGATTCCCCCCGGGCGTGCTTCCCTATAATTCCGAGAAATTCCGCTTGTTGGCGAACATACTCGTACAAGCGTTCTTCTCCCTCTTTCGCCGCTTTTATAATCGCTAAAATTTTCTCGTATCCCCGTTCAAACGGCGTCGGTTCGTTTTCGTCGAAAAAAGGGTCTTCCGGGTCGTAATCGCTTTCAGGAGCGTTAATTATGTTGCTTAACTCCTCTTCGATTAAATCCAAACACGACGGATAATTCCAAGTCGACGACGCGTTTTTCGACGCCGCTTTCTTGCCGAAACTCGCCCGGTCGTCGCCGTCCGCCCAAGCGTTCGTCGTCGTCCCGCTCACGCCGTTTTTCATCTGTTCGGGGGCGTTTTGGGGGCAAAATCGGGGGCGCTTTTGGGCAAAATTTTCGTCGAGGCAACGAAGTAACGCCGTCTACCATCTCCTGAATCGAGACGGCGCGGTCGCTCTTCTGAAATTCAATTCTTTTGACAACGCTAAACGTTTTTGGAAGCCGACGCGATCAAATCCCAACGCGGCGAAGCGTCTCAAATCCCGCCCAATTCTCGCGAGGCGACGTATCCCCTTTATTACCGTCGATTACGTCGCTCAAGAAACGCAATATTTATAATCGATAATTCGGTTGTTCGCGTACAAAACGGTCAGCGACGATTCGACGGGCGAAAACTCCATCGACCGAATAAGGTCGTCGCCGCTTGGAATTTTACCGAAAAGAGAACGCGTTTTTACGTTCCAAAGCAAGACGCCGCCACCGGTTAGGCCCATTGCGACCAAGTCGTCGCGCTCGGAATAACGCAGGCAGGCGACCGTCCCGGGAATCTTCTGAAAACATTCTTCGCGCGGGCCGTCCAAGGTTTCGGGCCGAATA
>JAZQAP010000686.1:0-2427 GCA_045545275.1 Thermoguttaceae bacterium
CGGGAAATCGGACGACGCGCCGTTCCGCGAGGAGATGGACGTCGTCTTGGGCCCGAGTTGCAAAAACCGCTGGGCTTACGCGGTCGCGAAGTTGGTCGACGAGTTTTACCTCTTGGCGCACCACCGTCAAACGTCGCTTCCGGTTTACATTACGCGACTTTTCAACGTCGTCGGGCCGCGTCAGACCGGCCCTTACGGAATGGCGCTTCCGCGTTTCGTTTCGGCGGCGCTCCGCGGCGAACCGCTGAAAGTTTGCGGCGACGGGCTCCAAACCCGTTGTTTTTCGTCCGTTTTCGATATCGTCGAGGGGTTGGCGCGCCTTTCGGAGTCGAAAGAGGCGGTCGGGCAAGCGGTGAACCTCGGGAGCGACGAAGAAATCTCGATTCGTGACTTGGCCGAGCGCGTCGTCAAGATTTGCGACTCGAAATCGCCGATCGAACACGTCGATTACGAAAGCGTTTACGGCCCGAATTTCGACGACATGCGGCGCCGCGTTCCGTCGTTGGAGCGGGCGAGAAAGCTGATCGACTGGAGCCCGAAGCGAACGCTCGACGAAATTATCGTCGAAGCTCGCGACTGGCAGCTCGCGACCGGGCGGTTTTGACGGCGAACGAACGTTCGAGCGAGTTAATAAAGTAATAATCGAAAAATCGAAACGAACGACGAAGTTCGTTATCGGGCGGCGGCGCGTTGTTGGGGGACGCGACCGTCGTCGAGGCGCGTTTTTTGCGTCGACGTTCCCCCGGTTTTGACCGTTTTTTGGCGGCTTGGAAGCCGATTTAAGGGTTAAAATGGTTAAAATAGCGATTTTGGGCGCGACCGGTTACACGGCCTTGGAACTTTTGAAACTTTTGCGTCGGCACCCGGAGGCGGAGGTCGTCGCGGCGACGAGTCGCGAAAACACGAGCCGAATCGACGAAGTGCATCCGTCGTTGACCGGTCAGTTTTCGGTGCGTTGCGCGAACCTCGGGCCGCGCGACTTGGCCGACCTCGGCGTCGAGGTCGTCTTCAGTTGCCTGCCGCACACCGCGACGGCGGCGGTCGCTCCGGAACTGCTCGATCTCGGAATGAAGGTGATCGACTTTGGCGCCGACTACCGCTTGAACGACGTCGACGTCTTCAACAAGTGGTACAACGTAACGCACCCGGACCCGGAACGCCTTCCGAAAACGCCTTACGGTCTCCCGGAACTCTTCCGCGAAGAGATTAAAAAATCGGCGCTCGTCGCGAACCCGGGTTGTTATCCGACGTCGGCGATTTTGCCGCTCGCGCCGCTTCTCAAAGGCGGTTTCATCGGCGGCGACGACATTATTATCGACTCGAAAAGCGGCGTTTCCGGCGCCGGTCGCAAGCCGAGTATGAAGACGCTTTACCCGGAATGCAACGAATCGATCGCGGCTTACGGCGTCGGAACGCACCGTCATACGCCGGAGATCGAGGAAGTCTTGACGACGGCGAGCGGCGTCGCGGCGAAGGTTATCTTCACCCCGCACCTGACGCCGATGGATCGCGGCATCCTCTCGACGACGTACTCGAAACCGCTCAAAGCGGCGACGCAAGAAGAACTCCTCGCGTACCTGCGCGACTTTTACGCCGGCGAACCGTTCGTTCAAGTCGTCGACGCGCTCCCGACGACGAAAGACGTTACGCACACGAACCGCTGCCACCTGACCGTCCGCGTCGTCGGCGACCGAATCGTTACCGTTTCGGCGATCGACAACCTGATCAAGGGCGCCGCCGGGGCGGCGGTGCAAAACTTCAACGTCGTTTGCGGCTTCGACGAAACGACCGCGTTGCTCTAAGCGCCGCCGTTTAACCGTTTGAGCGTTTCTGAAAAATCGCGTTCGAACGAAAGGAAAACCGCGAAACCGCCGCTCGACGCGCCAACCGTCGAGCGACGTTTTTTTTGCGCGAAAAATTTTCCGGAAATTTCGCGAAATTTTCAAAAAAGCGGCGTTTTCCGAAATCCGTCGCGTTGTGCCGTTCGTCTTGGAATCGACGGCGCCTTTGGGGTTAACGTTGGGGCGCGTTTTCTCGACTCAAAAGCGAAACGGAGAGAAAAACGGTGAAGAAGCAAATTTTAGCGGCGGCGTTTCTAACGCTTTCGGCGGCGTTCGGCGCGGCCGCTTGGGCGCAAGGGAAGGAAAAAGGCTTCCGCCAACCTCGGGCGCAAGAATTTGAGGCGCATATCGACTTTGCGCGGAGAGACGACCCGAGCCTTAAACTGGTCGAGAGCGGCCTGGAAGCGTCGGCGACGGAGATTTATTTTGGCGACGCGGTTTACTTCCGAGCGTTCGACCGCAACGTTTTGGAAACGCCGGTTGAGCGAATCGGCGCGTTTTACGCGCAAGTCGGCGGTTTTACGCCTTACGTCGGCGCCGATTATTCCTTTATGGCGCGCGCGGCGGAGGTCGAGGCGGACGGCGT
>JAZQAP010000687.1:0-2819 GCA_045545275.1 Thermoguttaceae bacterium
GGGACAGCGCCCAGGTCGATCTCCGTAATCTTCCACGTCTTGCTGTGGGAAACGCCAGAAACCTTGGTCGGTTCAAAAGACGTTTCGCTACGCATCGAAACGTACTCCATGCTCTCGGCAACAGACATAGCGTATTCTGCGGAGTCAGAATCACCGGCTGCTTCGGCTTCCGCCGCTTCGGCCTTCGCCTCTTCGTCGGCTTTCAGCGCGGTCATTTCCGATTGGAATTCCGGGTCGTCGGCGAAAATCGACGGCGTTCCGAGTTCCGGGAAGACGACGGAATCGCGGTAGAGGCGCGCGCCGCTAACGACGACGTCGCCCTCGTTCAAGCCTTTCTTAATAACGACTTGTTTTTCGTTGGAGTCGCCGAGCCAAACCTCTTTGCAGCCCCAAACGCCTTCGTTGTACGTCAGGCAGTATTTTTTAGAGTCGTACTCGAGAACGCATTGCACCGGAACCATTAACGCGTCTTTTTGTTCCTTCGCGATAATACGAACTTGCGCGGTCAAACCGGAGCGGAGTTCCGGAAGCTCCTCGTTGATCTTGACCATCGTAACGTAGTCCTTCGCGGACGACATCCAAACGATTTCCGGATAAGGATTGACCTTGACGACTTCGCCGGAAACGACGCGGCCCGGGATCGAGTCGAAGGTGATCTTCGCCTGTTGACCGACCGCGACGGACGAAATGTTCGCTTCGTTGATCATCGCCTTGACGCGCATTTGCGTTTTGTCCGGGAGGCGAATCAAAACTTGACGGTTGCGAACGGTCGCGCCCTCTTTAATCATTTCCGATTCGGACATACGGCGCGAGTCTTGGTTCGCGTAAACGACTTGCCCGTCTTGCGGCGCGCGGATTTTGCAGTTTTCCGACTGTTCCTTGTATCGTTCTTCGCGGCGCTTGTTGATCTCGTAAGAGTTGCGGTCGGAATTGACCTTGGCGCGCGCCGTTTCGATATCGGACATCAGCGACGTAATTTGTTTTTCGCTCGTATATTTCAACAGCGTCATTTTTTTCAAGTCGGCGACTTCGAGCGTATTTTTCGCCTTTTCGAAATTGACCTTTTTGACCTCGTAAGTTTGCTCGGTCGCGAAACCGAGGGTAACGAGGCGTCCGGTGTACGCGGCGTCGTCCGAGCTTTTTTTGCGGTCGTGTTCGGCGGTAAAGATGGAGTTTTCGTATTCCATCCAAGTTTGCTCGAACGTTCCTTCGACGTATTCTTCGAGCGAAATTTCGGCCGAGCGCAACGTCGCGCGAGACGAATTCAGCGTCGCGAGGGACGAGTTCGTCGTAACGACCTGCGAGTCGTATTTTTCGTCGATGTCGGACGAGTCGAGTTCGACGAGAAGCTGGCCTTTTTTAACGTCGGTTCCTTCCGGAACGAGAGAGATGATCGTCGCGGAGCCTTCGACTTGCGAGGCGACGTCGACGTTTTTCGCGCTTTCGGCGCTCCCTTTCCCGTTGACTTCGTGAACGAACGTCCCTTTTTCGACGGTCGCGAAAATGACGTTGCCCTTTTTGGTCGCTTGGGCTCGGTTCGACCAATAAGCGTAACCGCCGGCGGCGAGCCCGCCGAGAACCAATAATAGAACGACGATTTTCAACGCGCCGCCGCGCCGTCGAGGCGCGACCGAGCGAAGGCGTCGTTTTCCCTTGCCTTGCGTTTGCGTTCGCTGGAACATAAGGTTTTCCTAATTTTGAGACGCTAAAAAACAAGTCGAGCCGCCGAGCGTCGGGCGACCGACGTTAATATTATTTGCCTTTGCCTATTTTTTGCGCGATCGTCGTTTTGCGCGCCGAACTTGTCCGCTCTTTTCGCCGAACCCGTCCGTTTTTTTATTTTTTGCGCCAATTTTAATTTAAACGGGCGCCGCGTTCGTTAATCGCGCCTAATTTATATAAATTATCGCGTCGAGGCGAAAACGTCAAGAACCTTGCTAATTAATCGACGATAATTTTCTTAAAAACGCGTTTTTCTCGACGCGTCCCGGCGACCGGCGCGACCGCGTCGGACGTTGCAATCGTCGCAAACCGCAAATCGCGAAACTCGCTCGACTCGGTCAAGTCGAACGTCGCCGGTCGACGATAAAGAACGAGAAGTCGCGCTTCGGCGAAAACGCGGCGACGTCCGCGGATAGCGAACTCGTTCCGACGCCGAACGGAACCTAACAATTTTTAACCGCCGACCGCCGGCGAAAGTTCCGTAAACAACGGGCAAAAACGCAAAAATTCGCCGTTTTTTGCGCGTTCACGCCGAGAACGACGCCGATTTTACCTATTTTACCGGTTTTTCCGACGCGCCGCGCCCTCGATTCGCTTTATCGCGTTCGTTTCGACGGCGTTTATTTCACCCCTAAAACCGTTACAATCGTTACAGCCGTCGCCAACGACGCCAAGTCTAAAATCGTTCGACGCGTCGCGACCGTCGCGACCGTCGAACGCGGAAAGGAACACTCCGATGTCAACGCGGTTCGCAACCTTCGAGACGCCGAAGAGCGTCCCGATTTTTCTCCTTCTCGCGGCGTTCGTTTGCGCCGGTTTCCTTGTCGGCGGCGCCGAAGTTCGCGCGCAAACCGACGTTCCGGCGCTCGCGCAACTCGATAGTTTCGAGTTCCCGTTCGAAAACGTCGACCTGAAACCGGTCGTCGGCGCGGTCGCGATCTCGCCGGATCGTTCGAAAATTTACGTCGGCGGCGACGACCAGCGCGTTTACGCTTGGGACGTCGCGACGAAAGAGGTCGCCCCCGTCTTCGCGAAGCTCCACGCTTGGGCGCGCGCCCTCGCTTTCTCGCCGACCGCGCCGGACGCCATCCCGACCC
>JAZQAP010000688.1:0-2035 GCA_045545275.1 Thermoguttaceae bacterium
CCTTGCGCGATAAAATTTCGCGATAAAAACGGTTGAAACGGATAAACAGGGCGGAACGCGAAAAACGCTCCGTCGACGGAACCGCCGCGCCGGAAAAAAACGGACGAAAACGATTCCGGAAGTTAAAATAAAACGATTGGACAAAATAACGAGCGCCGCGACGTTCGGAAACGTCGGGACGGTCGCCGGGAAAAGGGCGGAGGCAACGGGAATTTCGCCAATTTTCCCCTTATTATTAATACATTATATCCGAACGGAACGCGCGGCGCAAGCGGGCGAACGAAAATTTCGACGTCGAAACGCAATTTAACGTCGCCGCGTCGGGCGAATTTCTCGCCGCCCGAACTTTCTCGCCGTTCGGTCGGACGTTTGCCGGGCCGGTTCGCCGCGTCAAGCGAAACTCGCCGCGACCGGGCGATCGCCGCCGCTTAGCGCAACGCGTCGAGCGAAACTTGCCGCGTCCGGTCGGGCGCCGCGCTTAGCGCAACACGTCGAGCGAAACTTCGATTCGACCGAGCGGCGCGCTGACTTGAACGCCTTGAACGGCGGTGCGAATCGTCGCGAGCGATTCTCGGGCGATTTCGATTCCGGTCGCGAGTTGGTCTTCTTTCGAGCGCGTCGCGGCGGCCTCCATTCGCGACATAATCTCGTCCGGAACGACGACGCCGGGCACCTCCTTGCGCATAAAGAGGGCGTTTCGGTAACTGACGAACGGCCAAACGCCGGCGATCACCGGGATCGAAAGCGCGTCGCCGCATTCGTCGAGGAACGACAAAAGGACGTTCGGGTCGAAAACCGGCTGGGTAACGGCGAAGAGGGCGCCCGCGTCGATTTTGCGCTTGAGCCGGTCGATTTCGCGTTTGCGGTCGAGCGCGGACGGGTCGAAGCCGACGCCGAAAAAGGCGTTCGTCGCCGGAGGCAACGCGAGTCCGCCGAGGTCGACGCCGCGATTCAAACGCCGTTGCAAGGCGCAAAGGCCGATCGAGTCGCAGTCGAAAACGCCGGTCGCCGACGCGTAATTCCCGAGTTTCGGCGGGTCGCCGGTGATGAAAAGGATGTTGCGGATTCCGAGCGCGGCGCACCCGACCAAATCGGCTTGAATCCCGATGAGGTTTTTGTCGCGGCAACACATGTGCAAGACCGGCTCGATTCCGGCTTCGTCGAGGATTTTCGACGCGGCGACGATCGACGAAATTCGAGCGGAAGCGCGCGGCCCGTCCGGGAGGTTGACCGCGTCGACGCCCGCTTCTTTGAGTCGGCGGCCCTTATCGATAAAATCGGCGAGGTCGTACCCGCGCGGCGGAATCGTTTCGACCGTCGAGACCCATTCGCCCCGAGCGAGCTTGGCGGCCAACCGACTGCGCGATTCGACCGGCGATTCCGGGAGTTCGACGACGTCCGGCGCCGCGTCGACGAGTTTGATTTCGACGCGACGCCCCCGCGACGTCGGCTTGACCGCCTTGACGACTTCCGCCAAATCTTCCGGCGTCGTTCCGCAACACCCGCCGACCGCCGCCGCGCCGAGATCGGCGTACCGCGTCGCGTAAGTGGCGAGGTACTCCGGCGAATTGTAATAAAGTTGACGGCCCTCGAACGACTCCGGCGCGCCCGCGTTCGGCTGAACGATCAGCGGCTTGTCGAGCGTTTTGACGATTTCGAGCGTCGCGTTCAACATTTCCGCCGGGCCGAAACCGCAGTTGAGCCCCCAAGCGAGCGGTTGCGGACGCGTCGCGGCGGAGATTTGGCAACAAGGACAAGCGGGGACGGCGGCGCTGCCGTTGACGGTCGCGCAAGTTTTGCCGGTTTTGTCGCTCTCGACGGACGTCGCGAAGGGCGCGAAAAGTTCGGCGAAGCGTTTCGCCCGGGTTTCGAGCGTGTTCGGGGCGCGGAAGAGCGCCGGGGAGAGCGCGTAAGAAACGACGAACGGGAAGTTCGGCGCGGCGGCTTGCATCGCGTCGACGGCGATTTCGGCGGTTTCGCGGGACGGTTGCGTCTCGAAGAGAACGACGTCGACGCCCGCCTTGACGAAGTCGGA
>JAZQAP010000689.1:0-1526 GCA_045545275.1 Thermoguttaceae bacterium
TGATAGTCGAGCGGCGCCGAGTAAAGAATCCAAACGACCGCGATCAGGAGGAAATAACCCATCGTCTTGCGGAACGTCTCCATCCAAGCGCCCGGTTTCGGGAAAAATTTCAGCAGTTCCGGGAAGGCGCCCGCGAGCAAAAAGGGAGACGACATTCCGAGCCCGATAACCAAGTAAACGACGACGACCAAACCGGTTTCGCCGCCGCGCGCCGTCTCCGCCGCCCAGTCGAGCGTCGGACTCAAAAGCGGAGCGCCGCAGGGGATCGCGAGAAGGGTCGTAATGAGGCCCTTAAAGAACGCGCCGACGGAGCCTTCCTTCGACGTCAGCTCGTTCGACTTTTGACCGCCTAAAAACGCCGGCGCTTGCAGTTCCCAAAGTCCCATCAAGCTCAACGCCAACGCGAAAACGATAACGCTCATCAAGACCTGGAAAAGCGCTCGGGTGAAGAGGAAACTCAACCCGACGCTGGCGAACGCGAGCGCGAAGAAAACGACCGAAACGCCGAGCGTATACCAAACGTTCAACATAAACGCCTTCGAACGCTTTTGACCGGCTTGGTCGAAAAAGGACATAATCTTCAGCCCGACGACCGGCAAAACGCAGGGCGTCGCGTTCAAAATAAGGCCGCCCAAAAAGGCGTAAAGGAGCAAAAGAGCGAAGCGGCGCGACGCGAAGCTCGTCTTTTCGGCGGGCGCGTCGGCGTCGGTTTGCTCGATTTTAGCGATTTTGTCGGTTTTTTCGTCGGTCGCGACGTCGGCGGAGGTTTCCGTTTTCGTCGCGGCGTCGGTCGACGCGGCGGAAGCGAGTTTTTCGGCGGCGGCCCAAATCGGCGCGGCGTCGCGGGACGCGTCGAAGGCGGCGGAGAACTCGACGTTTTGCGGGAAGCAGGAGCCGCCTTCGCCGTCGGAGCAAGCGAGCGCGGAGACTTGGCCGGTCGCTTTAAGGGGGGCGAGGAACGCGGCGACGTCGGCGGGCGCGGCGTCGGCGGCGACCGTCAGCGGCGCGATCCAGTCGGCGGTTCCGGTCAGCTCTTCGAGCTTGAAGCCGGTCGACTCGACGACTTTAAAAGGCGTCGCGAGGCGGAACGGGCCGACTTCGAAGGTCGGCGCGGCGTCGACCGAAATTTTCGTCGGGGAACCGCCGTCCCCTTGCGTCGGCGAGTAGATATGCCAACCGGACGCTGCGGTCGTTTGCAGCGTCAAGAAACCGACGAGCGTTCGGCCCGATTCGGCGAATTCGGCGGCGACCGCGGCGATTTCGGGCGTCGGAGAAGCGTCGGCGTCGGCGAGCGAAATCGGGGCGAGTTGCGCGGCGACCGCGAGCGGAGCGGAAGACGCGTCGGCGCCCGTCGGGTCGAGCGGAGCGGCTCCGAACGGCGCGAGCAACGACGGCGCGACGAACGGAGAGCCGTCGGAAGCCGGAACGGTCGCGGGAACGACGTTCGCTCCGCTTGCGTCCGCCGCTTCGCCGAAAAAGCCGGGATTGCCGGACGCGGACGCGTCGAGCGTTTCGACGGCGACGTC
>JAZQAP010000690.1:0-4137 GCA_045545275.1 Thermoguttaceae bacterium
CGCAAATTATTCAAGAGTTGCGCAATTTAGGGTTCGACCGTATCGTCGGACACGTTTTGAACGCCGCCAATTACGGCGTTCCGGAGATTCGCAAACGCGCCATTATTTTAGCGTCGAAAACTAACGCCGTCAAATTTCCCGTTCCTACCTATCTTTCACCCGAACGCCTCGAACGAACGCAACCGTTTTACGATTTCGCTCGTCCGCAACCTTGGCGCACCGTCGCCGACGCAATCGCCGACCTTCCGGAACCTTGCGGCACGGAAATACGCTCGGACGTTCCGTCTCCGTTAAACTTGCATTTTGGTCGAACGCCGACGGCGACCAGTCTAGAACGTTATCGCGCGGTTCCTCCGGGAGGCAATCGCTTCGACCTTCAAAAGAATCGCCCCGACATCACGCCGGCCTGTTGGATTCGCAAAAAAGAAGGCGGAACCGATTTATTCGGTCGCCTTTGGTTCGACCGTCCGTCCGTAACGATTCGCACCGAATTTTTCAAACCGGAAAAGGGGCGCTATTTACATCCCGTTCAACACCGTCCGATTACGCATCGCGAGGCGGCGCGCATTCAATCGTTTCCCGACGAGTTCGTTTTTTGCGGCAACAAGTCGGAAATCGCGCGCCAAATCGGAAACGCCGTGCCGGTTCGCTTAGCGCGAGCTATCGCGGACGAAGTCGCGGCCTCGTTGGACGGCGCGACGTCGCTCGAAGACGCGCAAACGATCGCGACGCTCTACCGCGAATGGCTCGGCGAAAAAATTAAGGTCGAATATTATGCCTAGACGCCCTCAAAAAAACTCGCCGGAAGCGTTGCGACGCGATTTAATCGAGTTGTTAAACGATTTCGAAAATCGTTTGCGAACCGGCGACCTCCGCGAAAAAGTTTTATCGCTCGTGCCGGCGATTCATAAATTTCGCGACTTAGGTTCGTCGTTAATTCCGGAAGAGTACGCCCAAAGCGCGCAAGACCGGATTTTACACTATTTTCTAAGTTATCCGAACGAAATCGTTAGCGGCGACGAAATCGCGATCGTTTCCGGAATCCAAGAATACGCTCGACGCATTCGAGAATTACGCGTCGAATTAGGCTGGAAAATTTATAGCGGCGAAACGCTTAAAGAACTTTGCGAAGCGGAAGAAGCCGACGCCGCGCTCCAAAAATTTGCGCGTATGAAAAAAGACGAATACGCGATGACCGACGTTCGCCAAGACCGCGACGCGGCGTATCGCTGGAATCGCGCGAATGCGATCCGTCGTGAAAAAACGTCGGCGCGCAATAAAATTTTAACGTTTTTACAAGAAAACGTCGAACGTCCGGTTTCCGGCGAAGAGTTGCGTTACGTCTCCGGCAACACGAGCGAATGGGCGCGAAGGATTCGAGAACTTCGCACCGAAGAAGGTTGGTCGATTTCAAGCAAAGCCTCGGGACGCGCCGATTTACCGGTCGGCGTCTACGTTTTGGAAAGTTTGCGTCAATTGCCGCCGCACGACCGAACAATCCCCGACGACGTAAGGCGCCGCGTTTTGGAACGCGACCGTTTCCAATGCGTCGAATGCGGTTGGAGTTACGAACGCGCTTGTCCGGCCGACCCGCGACATAATTTAGAGCTTCATCACCGAAAGCCGCACGCGGAAGGCGGAGAAAACGTCGTCGAAAACTTGGCGACGCTTTGCAACGTTTGCCACGATCAAAAACACGCGAAAACGTCGAAAAAATAATATATGTTCGAACGTCGCGTCGCGATTCGTCGTTGGGCGCCGCGTTGCGACGTCGCGCCGCGTTTCCGATTTCACCGTTTCACCGTTTTACGCAATCCTTTTATTCGCAACGTTTACCCCATTTTTAGGAGGACTCGCTATGCAAAACGTCGTCGCGGCTTTTCTGCTCGCGCTCGGCGCTTGGAGCGTCGAATTCAACGAAGCGACGTCGCGTCTCACGATGACGCACGCCGAAACCAACGTTCAAATTTCCGGCGAACTCGGGTTCGTCGTCGACGGCAAAGATTGGACCGTCGCCGCCCCGCGCGACGCCGTTTCGCACCGTCTCGCGCTCGTCGACCCGCAAGGGGAAGCGCAAGGCTACCTCGTCTTCAACGCCGACGGCGACCGGCTCGAAGTCCTTGCGTATCACCGCACTAGGCAATTTTACCTCGGCGAAATTTCGTTCCGCGGCGACGTCGTTTTCCGCGACGATTCGTTCCCCTGCCGCACTCGCTCGCAAGTCGGAGAGCGCGTTCTGCCGCTCGCGACCGGCGTCGTCGACTCCGCGACGAACGACTCCCTTTTCGCCCGCGAAGAAGACTTGGCGCTTCGGTTCGACGCCGCGAATTTGCGCTTGACGACGAAAAACGCCGCGACGCAACCCGACGCCGCGTCGAATTTTATCGACGGAGCGCAGTACGCCGTCGAAGCGTCCGGGCGGATTCACGAAGCGTCGGAAGCGGTCTTTTCGGTCGCCGTCGATAAACGTTACTATCAAAAGCGTTGGGTTCCTTATTACAAGCCGATCGACCGCAAGCGCTGTCCGTCGCCGCCGACCGGCTGGATGTCTTGGAACCTCTATTTCGACACGGCGGGCGCGGAGGAAAACCTCGCCGAAGCGCGCGTCGGGAAGGAACATTTGCAACCGTTCGGACTCGAGTTTTGGTCGATCGAAAGTTGGCAAGGGAACAGCGATAAGTTGCCGGTTTCCGGGTTTTACAACTTGAACCTCGAAGTCAACGAACGCCAATTCCCGAAGGGAATGAAACAGCTCGCCGACGATATTCGCGCGCTCGGTTTCCGACCCGGGCTTTGGACCGCGCCGTTCGGCACCGGTTCGAAAGAGTTTTACGAAGCGCACAAAGATTGGTTCCTCCACGATAAAAACGGGAACCCGATGCGCACCTGGAACGGCGTCTACACGATCGACCCGTCGAACGACGAAATGGTCGCGCACATGCGCCGCATTCACGAAATCGCTTCGAAAGACTGGGGTTACGAGTTCTTCAAGATCGACGGAATGTCCGGCGCCAACTCCGGTTACTGCGCCCACTTCTTCGAACGCGCCGACGTTCGCGCCGCGTTCGACAATCCGCAAGTCGAGGCGCCGTTCGAACGTTGCGTTAAAGCGCTGCGCGAAGGTATCGGCGAAGACCGCGTTTTCCTCGCCTGTCAAGGGCACTTCACCGGGCCGGAAGCGGCGTTCGCCGACGCGGCTCGCACCGGCGCCGACGTCGTTCACCCGAACCAACCCGTTAAATGGGAAAACGTTATGCGTCAGGCCGGGCGCACGCTCAACCAAGTTTTCACGAACAATATCGTTTTCTTCTCCGACCCGGACACGCTCCTCGTCAACGAAGCGCTGACGCTCGAAGAGGCCCGCGTCGCGACGACGGTCGTTTCGCTCCCGGGCCAAATGATGTTCGCCGGGGACAAACTCGCGGAACTCCCGACGGAGCGTATGCGGCTCCTGCAGAAGACGCTCCCGGTTTGCGACGTCCGCCCGAACGCGCTTTACCCGTTCTTCGGCGCCGAACTGCCGATTTGGAACCTTAAAGTCGGCAAGGACTTCGGCGCTTGGGACGTCGTCGCGCTCTTCAACTGGAGCGACGAAGAAGCGACCGTCGGTTTCGACTTCGCGGAAATCGGGCTCGACGAGGCGCCGCGCGTCGCGTTCGAGTTTTGGACGGAAACGTATCTCGGCGAAAACGCGAAACGCTTCGAAACGGTCGTCCCGGCGCGCGGCGTTCGACTCTTAGCCGTTCACCGCAAAACCGACGTTCCGCAATTTTTGTCGAGCGACCGACACGTTACCCAAGGCGCAGTCGACCTTTGCGATTGCCGCTTCGACGCGAAAACGACGACGCTCGCCGCGACGCTTCGTCTTGTCGCAAAAAATAAAACGACGGCGCGCTTCCTCGTTCCGGACGGGTTCGCGTTCGTCGAAGCGACGGCGGTCGGCGAAAACGCTCCGAAGGTCGCGCTGGAAACGGCGCTTCAAGACGTCGACGGCGGAAAAATGTTGAGCGTCGGCGCGACGGCGCCCGAAAGCGGCGATTACTCGATTCGCTTGAAGTTCGAAAAACGCTAAACGTTTTTGTTTAACGCGTTGCGACGCTAAAACGACAAGACGCCGCGTCGACCGGTTTCGGGTCG
>JAZQAP010000691.1:0-2851 GCA_045545275.1 Thermoguttaceae bacterium
GTTCGGAGCGAGGAAAATATCGGGATAACGGTATTGTCCGCCGGGCTTCCCTATTTTAAACGCGCCGGCGACACGCGGCTCGACGCCGTCTTGATTCCGGCGGGGGTAACGCGCCGGCGTTTCCGCTTCGGCGTCGGCGTCGACCTTGAACGTCCGCATCGGACCGCGCTCGAGTTCGCCGACGTTCCGCCGTTTGCGCTCGCCGACGTTCCTTCGCCGAAACGGATCGCGGCGACGCCCTTCTCGTCGAGCGCCGGAAACGTTCAAATTTTAGAGCGGCGTTCGATTTTGGACGCGTCCGGCGACTTCGTCGGAACGCGTTTGACGGCCCTCGAAACGGTCGGTTCGAAAACGACGACGACGTTAAAAGCGTCTCTTCCGATCGAACGCGTCGAGTTTGTCGATTTTAACGGCGAACAAACGGATCGCTCGCTCGAATCGCCGACCGGTTCCGCGTTCGACGTCGAATTCCGCCCCCGTCAACTCCGCGTTATGAACGTTTACTTCCGCCGCGGCTCGCTCCGTTAGTCCGGCTTCGCCGAAACGCGCCCGCCGCCGAACGTAAAAAACGCTCCGTTTTCTTCGGAGCGTTTTTTATTCAAATCGCCGTTTCATTTCACCTAATCGACGCGTTTTACGTCGGCCGCTCGGTTCGGCGCCGTCGAGCGTCCGTTTCGACCGTTCGTCGCTCGTCGTTCGCCTCAACGCAAGCGAAGCGTCGCCTTTTCCGGCGCGTCTAATTTCGCTTTTTGCAGCAATTCGCGCTCCGAAATTTGCACCGGTTCGACGGTAAACTCCGGAACGTTGAACGATTTTGTCGCGTTTAACGTTTTCGCCGGGTCGCGTTGCGGCAACATAAACGGTTTTGAAACTCCCCCGTTTTCTCCAAAATGCGCAAAGTAAAGCCGCGTGTGCGAGCCGTCGTCGCGGCGCGAGCTGAAAACGAACCAACGCCCGTTCGAACTCCAAGAATGATAGGAGTCCGGCTCGGTCGGCGAATTGACTTCGTCGAGGGCCCGCGCTTCTCCGGTCGCCAAGTCGAGCGTCCAAAGGTCGGCGTCGCGGAACCAAATCGGGAAGCAACCGCGTCGCGCCAAGGCGAACATCAGCGTCTTACCGTCCGGCGAAACGCGAGGAAACGCGGCGCTTTTGTCGAGCGCGACGGCGTCGAAAACCCGTTCCGGCGCGCCGAACTTCCCCGTTTTCTCGTCGAAATCGACTTTCATAATGTCGTACAGAAATTCGTCTTGCACAAACGGAACCTCGTCTTTGCGCGCCGCGACCGGTTGGCGCGGCGTTTTGAAATCGGGCGCCTTCGCGCAACAGTAATAGAGCGTTTTTCCGTCCGGCGACCAAGTCGGATAGGTTGGCAAATAATCGTCGTCGCTCGGCAAAATCGGCGTCAATTCGTTTTTCTCGACGTCGTAAAGGAGCAAATCGGAGAAGGAATCAAGAACGTTAATCCTGTTTTTGTCGCGACTATGAAAAATCTGCGACGTTTGATTCGACGAGAACGCGACGTGCGGCGAGTTCGGGCGCCAAGCCGCGTAAGCGCACCCGGCGTCGAGCCCTTCGGCGTTCAAGTCGACTTTTTTAACGGCGCCGCGGTCGACGACGACCGTTCCGCCTTTTTTGAAACGCAAATGAAAGAGGAACGAATCGGTTCGCCCCGCTTGGAACGTATGACAGTTGACGCAAGTTCGTTCGGCGACGAGGCGCGCGCGGATAATCGGGCGTTCCTCGAACGTTTCGAGCGACCGACTCCAAAGCGCAAGATCGGAATAATACTCGTAACCGGGAAAAACGAGGCGGTACGAAACCCAAGGATCGATCGGATCGGACGCGACGCGCATTTCCCAGTCGGCGTATTTCACCCAATCGCCGCCGTTCGCCGATTTTTCGTTGTTCGCCGAATCGCCGCTGTTCGCCAATTTTTCGTTGTTCGCCGAATCGCCGCCGTTCGCCGAATCGCCGCCCTCGTCGAGCGCGAACGTTTCAAAACGCAACGTCTTGCCGACGTTGCGTTCGAGCAAGCGACGCCATTTCCGTTGCGAAAAACGAACTTCTTTCCCGGAAAAAGTCGCGACCGGGCGTTCGGCGCCGTCTTCGAAAACGCGCGTCAAAATTTTTTCGGCGTTTTCTTGAACGTCGAAGTTCAGCGGCGCAATGTTCGGCGGAATCGTTACGTCGCGATAATCCGGGTAAATCGTCGGCGCTCGGTCGAGCGCGGCGAACTCGGTCGGCGGTTCCGGCTCGGCGCCTCCGCCCCAAAACGCGACGCAGGCAAAAAAAACGACCGCGCCGACGCACGTCAAGAGAACGCGTCGTTTCGAGACGCCCTCCTTTTTCGCTCCGACGCTTTCGCTATTTTCGCTATTTTCGCCATTTTCCTTATTTTGAACAGTCGTCGTTTCCGTCGCGTCCGTTTTTCGCTCGTCCGTCGTCATTTTTCCAATCCGCTTATTTTCCGCGCTTTCTTCGCTCCGTTTCAACGCCGCGAACCGCCGTTTTGTTCCGACGTTCCTTTCCCTTTATTATACCGACGGCGCGCGATTTCGTCAAAGAGGGCGTCGCGACCGCGCCAACCGTTATAATCGTTCGCCGCGTCGATAAAAAAACGCCGAACCGAAAAGTTCGACGTTAACCACCGCGTTAAAACGCGCAGTTTTTTTCAAAAACGCTAAAATTTAACGGCCGCTTGCAGAATCAACGTGTCGTGCGTCGCGTCGACCGTTTCGCCGCCCCGTTGCGCGTCGATGAAAGCGCGTTCCCAGTTCAGCGTCCACATCGTTTTCTCGTTCCAATACCAGTTGAAACCGGTCGTTAAACGGTTGACCGTTCCATACGTCGC
>JAZQAP010000692.1:0-1942 GCA_045545275.1 Thermoguttaceae bacterium
GTGAGGGCGCGACTTTTTCGCCCTCCGTTTTGATTGTAACAGGTCTAGTTTCAATCCACGCGCCCGTGAGGGCGCGACTTTGGCGCTTTGGCTGACGTATCGTCGTATTCAGGTTTCAATCCACGCGCCCGTGAGGGCGCGACAACGTCGTCGGATTCGTCCACTTCCAAACACGGTGTTTCAATCCACGCGCCCGTGAGGGCGCGACGATTTACTCCGCGAATATCGCCGTTTCGTCCGCGTTTCAATCCACGCGCCCGTGAGGGCGCGACGCGCTCGAACGCGTCGTCCAAGACCCCGAACTTTAGTTTCAATCCACGCGCCCGTGAGGGCGCGACTGTACGTCTCTATTATAGCGGAAAATTTCGCGTTAAAAAGACGGGGAGCGCGAAACTCGACCTTTTTCTTGTCGAACATATTAAAACGACTCGCTCCAATTTCACAACCCGCGTTTTTCAACGATTTAAGTCCGGCGCGAAACTTCCGTCGACGCGACGCCCTCTTCGGGTTCGCGCTTCTTTGCCAAACTAATTCGCCGACCCTTTAAACAAACTCCAAAAATTCGACGCGCAAAAAATTTCATCGCGAAAAATAATCGACGCGCCAAGTCCCCAATTTTTTTCGCCCAACGCGTCGCGATTTCACCGCGGAGAACGCTCGGCGCAACTAGGAAAACGCCCTCGGACGCCGACTCGCCGAGATATAAGTCTTTTCAATTCAAAAAACAGTTTTTAATTATTTTTCGCTCTAATTTCCCGTTTTAAAACGACTCGCAATTCCTCATATTTTTTCTCCGCGCAATTTCTCTATTCGCGCTTATTTTAATATTTATAAAATTTTACTCAAAAGACGTATTTTTATAAAAACGTTTAAATTTGTCAAATTTTTCTGAAACAATGATTGCGCAAAGCCTAAAAACACGGTATAATCGACAAAGTCGACGCGAATTTCTAATTCGTTTCGCCTCGCGCTCGGTTTGTTCCGCGCGATTTAAGCTTTTCATTGCAACGAGGTTTCAAAAATGAAATTTTCCTTGAAATCGTGTTTATTGTCGGCGGTTTTCATTGTGTTTGTCGCCAATTTTGAAGGCGACGTCGTTCGTCTTTATGCGCAGGACGCGCCGAACGTCGAGGCTCCGGCGCCCGAATCCGCTCCGGCGGTCGAACCCGCTCCGGCGCCCGTCGCCAATCCGGCCGCCGTTTTGGAAATGGAGCGCGCGGCGAAAGCGAAAACGCCCGAGCTTTTCGACAAACTTGCGTCCGATAAAACTTTTTCGCGACGAATTCCAAATTATTGGAATACGCTAAATTTAACAAAGCGACAAAAAAACGCTATTTACGCGTTGCAGTTGGAATATTTTACCGAAATCGCCCAACTTCAGGCGCGAATCGAGCGTTTGGAAGCGGAACGTAACGCCCGTTATCGCGAAATTTTGACGGCGAAGCAAAAAGAAGCCCTCGACGCCAAGCTCGCGGAGGTCGAAAAAAAACGCGCCGCGAAGGCCGAAGCCAAAGAAACGGAAGCGGAAGCGAAGATTCAATAATTCCCATCTCCCTTATTTTGCCCAAATCATCTTCGGCGCGTCGGTTTGACGCGTCGTTTTTTATTTAACGTTTCTATAATCCCGCGGACATTTTATTTTTCGCTTGTTTTTCAAACGACGCCGCGTTTTTAATAAACGCGACGTCGTTTGAAAATTGTCGGACGCGATCGCCGTGTTGCGGCGTTACTCTTTGCGCGGATCGTCGAAGCGGCGCGGCGGGTCGCTCGAACGATAGGTGCGCGGACGTCTCGGGAACGGAAATTCTTTCGCTTCGAGGTCCGACTTGTCGAATTCCAACGTTTTCGACAACTTTATCGATTTTAACGTCGGCCCGACGCGTTTTTTCGCCGCCGCGTCGGCTTGGGAGCGGCGCGCTTCTTCCCAAAGGCCCGGAACGAC
>JAZQAP010000693.1:0-6382 GCA_045545275.1 Thermoguttaceae bacterium
AAAGACCGCTTGGGCCTCCGACTTGTTCGGAGCGCGGGCCCTTTTCCTTAGCGTTTCCTTATTTTTCAACGTCGAGCGTTCCGCCGCCCGCCGTCGATCGCTCCGATTTTAACGATTTTAACGCTTTAACAATTTCAGCGAAGCGGTTCCGCCGGACGCCGACCGCCCCATTTCCGCTCAAAAATCAAAGAACGCCCTTCGTACTCGGAACGCCGGTTTGGCGAGGATCGCTCTCGACCGCCGACCGAATCGAACGCGCGACCGACTTGAAAATCGCTTCCGCGATATGATGACCGTTCGAGCCGTACAAAACGCCGATGTGCAGGTTGCAGGCGGCGGCGTTCGCGAAGCCTTGCCAAAATTCGCGAACGAGTTCCAAATCGAACGTCCCGACGCGCTCGACCGGATAGGTCGCGTCGTAAACGAGGTAGGGTCGTCCGGAAAAATCGATCGCGGTTCGGGCGAGCGTTTCGTCCATCGGGAGGAGGAAAAAGCCGTATCGGCGGACGCCTTTTTTGTCGCCGAGCGCGGTTTTGAAGGCGGCGCCGAGCGCGATCCCGACGTCTTCGACGGTGTGATGGCCGTCGACTTCGAGGTCGCCGTCGACGCTCAGCTCCATATCGACGAGCGAGTGCGCCGCGAAGAGGGTCAACATGTGATCGAAAAAGCCGATTCCGGTCGAAATTTTCGACGCGCCGGTTCCGTCGAGATCGATTTTCAGTCGAATTTGGGTTTCCTTGGTGTCGCGCTCGACCGCCGCCGTTCTCGCCATTTTACGTTCTCCTATTGAAATTACGTTTCTATTTTATTTTCCCGTCGACGTTTTCCAATCCGCGACGCGCCGCCGAAGCTCGTTTCCGGTTCGCGCTCGCCGCTCGCCGTCGCAAGCGATTATACCGCGCCGCCGTTTTTTTGCAACCGGACGCCCGCTTTCCCGCCGCGCCGTCTTAACCAAACGGGGACGTAAAAGTAAACGTTTATGTAACTCTTTTATAAAAAATCGGAGGGGAATATCGCCTATTTTTTATCGCCGTTACTCCTCGCTAATCACCAATCGAAACCCAGTAGTAGCCTCTCTTATATTATTTCTAGCCTCTGATTTATGCGCTGATCTACAAATGCTTACATAAGACCGATATGAACCGCCGCAAGTTTTCCACGGATTTACGCACCACTCGTTTACGTTGGCCAACATATCGTACAATCCCCACGGATTAGGGGCAAAAGTTTTTACCGGCGCGGTAAAAACGTAGCCGTCGTCTCCTTGAACAGTTTCTTTTACGCGTCCCAAAACGCGACGCATATTGCTATCGGCAACGTTTTCATATTTTATTATATCGTTTATCTCTTTCCCAAAATAGAAAGGCGTTTCCGTACCGGCGCGGCAAGCGTATTCCCATTCCTCTTCCGTTGGAAGTCGAACGGGTAATTCTAACTTCCAAGCAAGCCACCAGCAAAATGCGCACGCGCCTTCCCAGTCGACTCCCGTAACAGGGTGTTTGTCTGTTTGGGGAAAACCTGGATTCTTCCAAGTAATCGCATGACTCTGAATCTGTTCCCCCGACGCGTCATATCCGTAACCGCCAAATCCGTTAAACCCTAACCCCATACGATATCCGGTTTCCTCTATAAAGGAACGATACATTTCCACCGTTACCTCCGTCTCCAACATCCAAAAACCTTTGGTTATCTCGACTCGACGTTGAACTTCTGTCTCCTTTCGCCCTTGTTCGTCTTCCGGACTTCCCATCGTAAACGTTCCAGGCGGACAATAACGCGCGACGTACTTTATCCCGTCGACCTCAAACTCCTTCTTCGTTCCTGCCGTTAACGTTCTTCTTTCGGCTTTATCGTTTTTCAACGCCGGCGTTAAAACGCGACCAATCGCAAGACGTAGTCCCGTATTATACGAACCTCTCGTCGGTAAAGCGCCGTCTCGCGCAGCCGAACGCGCAGCCGTATCGTTATGCCCCCAATATCCGCCACGCACTACGCGAGCTTGTATCTTCGCCAAATTATTAATTGGATCGCTTGTAACGCCGTCAATATATCCCCAACTATCGTACTTATCTTGGCACCATTCTTCAACGTTCCCATGCATATCGAACAGCCCCCAAGCGTTCGGTTTAAAGCTTTTTACAGGAGCGACTATCGCATGTTTGTCGTCCGCCTCGTATCGACCGCTCCAATTAAACTTTCGACCGGCGCTAATGTCTGAAATATTCCCATAGTCCGCTAAACTTGCAGAATTGTTGCCAAAGCTATACGCCGTTTTAGAACCCGCTCGACACGCGTATTCCCATTCCGCCTCCGTTGGAAGTCGAAATTCTAATCCGTTTGGTAAAAGATTTTCCGAATTTAATCTTTTAATAAAAATTTGACAATCTTCCCAACTAACCGACTCGACCGGGAAGTCCTTTGTCTCTTTCACGTCGACGTCGTCGGCCCTCGCGCCGCACAAAGAAAACGCGCTTGGGTTTGTTTCCATAATCGACGTCCACAGGGCTTGGGTTACTTCTGTTTCCAACATCCAGAAGCCGGACGTCAACTTGATTTTATGCAATGTTTCCCGGTTATATCTATACTCTATTTCATCGCCCGGGCTCCCCATTTCGAACGTCCCCGGCGGGCAGTAACGGAAGTTGTACGACGCGCCCTTGATTGCCAGCGATTTTTGCGTTCCCGCCGCGTATTCCCCCGTCCAACCGCCCGACGCCGTCGAACTCGTTCGTCCGCTCGAAGAACTCGAGTTTTGCGCGTAACGATGCGTCGACGCCAACGCGGAACCGTTCGAAGTCGACGGCGAACTCGGCTTCGATTCGCTCCCGTCGACCGGGACGTACTCTTTTCCGTTCCAGCGAGGCGCCAACGCGTACCCGCTCGTCGAACTCGACGAATCGTCGACCGTCGCCCGCGACGGCGTTTCCGACGTCGGGTTGCGCAACGCTTTCAACTCCGTTTCAAACGTCTTCAAAACGCGACGGTTCGCGGCTAAGTCGACCAGCGCCAGCGATTCCTTCATCAACCGAATCGCCTTCTCGACGTTCGCTTCGCCGCCGAGGTCGAACGTCGTCCACGCGTCCGCCGCCAATTTGTCCGCTTCGGCCCGCTTTTCGTTAGCGTCGGTCGCGTCGACCTGCGCTTGAATCTCCGCCTCCGCCGTTTCGTATTCCTTGCGAACTTTATTGATTTCGCGCGCTTTTTGGATCTGCGCCAACGCCTCGCGCCACTTCTTTTGGGAACGCAACGCGCAAGCCTCGCGGTAGAGCGCGTCCGCTTCGCTCCACTTCGCTCGCGCGATTCCGTCGATTAACAGGTCGTCCAACGCCGCGAAATCGGTCGTCTCCGCCCCGCTCCAACGCGGAATCTGCGACGCGCCGTGATGCTCGAACGCCAGCTCGTTCGTCCGTTTCGTTACGTAACTCAAAATTTCCGTAAACATCAAAAAACCGTCCGCGTTCGCGTCCGCTTTCGGGTCGTTTCGGTCGAGCGCCTCCAACAAACTCAACGTGAAAACGCCGTTTTCAAGACCGGCGCCCCCTTCGTAAGAAAACTTCCCCGGCGCGCAACTTTGAAGGAGACAAACCGAATCCGGCGCCTTCACCGGGTCGACCAGCCCCTTCGCGCCCGCCGCCGACTTCGTCTTGAAAATCGCCTTCGCGTTCGTCGGGTCGTCTCGGCAAGCGTCGACAATCAGCCAACGGAACCGCGCGTCGCTTTCGCCGAGCGCCGCCGTCATTTTGTCGATCGAAACCGCCGTCCCGAACGGGTCGCTCGACTTCACGTCGATCGGCGCGAAAAACGACTCCTTCGAGCCGGTCGGCTGAATCCCGTGTCCGCTTAAATAAACGACGACGAAATCGCCCGGCGCCAACGTTTCGAGAAACGCCGCGAACCGCGTCTCGACGTTCGCCTTCGTCGGGAAATCCTCGAACGAACCGCCGGTCTTCAAGACCGTTACGTTCTCCGCCTCGAACCCGATCTCGATCAGCCGCGCCGCCAACGCCTCGACGTCGTTCTTGACGCAAGCTAAGTCGAGCGCGTCGGCGTAATCGTCCGCGCCGACCAGGAACGCCTTGCGCCCGCTCGGCGATTCGAGCGCCCCGTCTTTCGGCGTCGCGTCGAGCCGCCGATTCGCGCCCCCCGTCGAACGACTCCCCGCCGTCGAGCCGAGCGCCGCGTCGACCCGGGCTTTGTCCGCGTCGCAAAGTTTCGCGTACTCGAACCTGTACGCTTTTCCGTTTTCGCCACGAAAATAAACGTCCGTCGGTTTCGACGCGGCGTCGGGCGTTTCTTTGAGCGTTCGTTTTACGTCGAGCGTTCCGGTTACGACGACTTTGCCGCTTCGCCCCTTCCACGGTCGCGACGTTTCCTCCGTCCGCGCGAACGCGGCGAACGTCGCGAACCCCAGCGCGACCGCGAGAAGAGCCGTTCGAGCGCGACGGCGACGCTTCGCTCTTTCGCCCACCTTGCCCAATTTCTCCGCTTTACGCGCTTCCCCCGCTTCGCTCGGCCGAATTACTCCGCCCATTTTACACGCCTTGCTTTTTCCGCTCATTTTTATTGTTTTACCGTCGAGAATTTAAATTGCGCAATTTAACGTCGTCGCGTCGAACCGAAAAGCGAACGCGAAACGATTTCCGCCGTTATTTTCTTTTATCGGCGATTTTGTCAAACCCAAGAGGAAGTTTTCGCGAAAAATTGCGCGAAAATTTCCCGAAAACGGCAAAAAAAACGCCGGCGCCCCTCTCTCGAAGTTCGCCGACGTTTTACCGTCGCGCCGCCGTCGTTCCGTCAACGCTCCGTTCGACGCGCCGCCCGTTCGAGCGCCGCGCGCAATTCGGCCTCGACGTCGGTCGTCGCGGAATTCAACAGCTTTTCAAGCGACACGTCCAAAATCGACGGCTCGTCGAAATCGTCGAACGTCGTTTCGTCGCGCTCGGCCAACTCGTCGAGCGTCGCGAGAGCCTCGCGGTAAAGCCGCCGCGCTTCGTCGACGTTCGGTTCGACGCCGAATTCTCCGCGCTCGCAAACTTCGCCCAACCGGAGTTTCGCCTTCGGCCCGACGAGATCGCCCGTCCTCTCCGCCGCGCGACGCAGCCAACGGAGCGCCTCGGCGTCGTTCTTTGCGAGCGTCGCGTCCTCGTCGCCGTCGCCGCCGTAAAGCTCGAACAGCCGATACGCGCACCAGCCGGCCGCCTCCGTTTCCGCCGCTCGACGGTACCAACGCGCCGCTTCGCTCCAATCTCTCTCGTCGTCTCCGTCGGAGTAAAGATCGCCCAAAACGACCGCCGCCTCGACGCTTCCCAGCTCCGCCGCCTCGCGGAACCAACGCTTCGCTTCGCCTTCGTCGCCCGCCTCTTGCGCAAGCTCCGCCAACTCCGTCGCCGCGTTCGCGTTCCCCGCGTCGACCGCCTCGAGGAAATAACGACGCGCTTCCTCGACGTCGCCCTCTTCCAAGCGCAACTCGCCCAAGCCGACCAAACCGTCGGAGTCCCCCAGCTCCGCCGCTCGAGCGTACCAGCGGAACGCCTCCTCGACGTTTTGCTCGACGCCCTCGCCTAATCGATAAACCTCCGCGATCCTGCAAGCGGCGTATTCGGCGTCCGCTTCCGCCGCCCGGAGTAAAAGTCGCGCCCCCTCCTCGACGTCGCGCTCGCCGACAAGCCCGGCCCAGCGAACGCAGCCAAGACGGCAAACGGCCTCGACGTTTCCTCCCTCCGCCGCTCGACGATACCAACGGCAAGCCTCGTCCCAATCTCGCTCGACGCCCTCGCCGTTCCAGTAAGCGATAGCGATCAGGTAAGCCGCCTCCGCGTTCCCCTTCGCCTCGGCCTTGCGATACCAACGGAGCGCCTCGTCGAAGTCCCGATCGACGCCCTCGCCGTTCGCGAGCATTCTTCCGACGCAAACCATCGCCCTGTCGCGCCCTTCTTCCGCAAGCCGCCGATAAAGATTAAAGACCTTTTCCTTCGCACGGCGCCGCCAAGCCTCCGCTTCCTCCGGGTTCGCCTCGCCCCCGATCCCCTCTTCAAGGCGCTCGATCAGCCGCTCGGTCGCGTTTTCGTCGTAAGGGCCGGCGGCTTCGGCGGCTCGGCGCAGCCATTCGTTCGCCTCCTCCGAATTTTTTTCGCATCCGACGCCCGCGTCGAGCCGCCGCGCAAGCCGGAAGATCGACTTCTCGTCCCCAAGCTCCGCGCCCTTGCGGAACCATTCCGTCGCCCGCGTTTCGTCTTTGTCGACGCCGTCCCCTAGCGCGTAAAAGTCGCCGAGCGCCCGCGCCGCCTTCCCGTCTCCCGCGTCCGCCGCCTCTTGGAAAAGCCGGAACGCCTCCTCGACGTTCTTGTCGACGCAAGTCGGAGGCCAAGCGGGCTTAGGAAGA